>DASXVU010000012.1 GCA_036504055.1 Methanomassiliicoccales archaeon
AGTTATCAGAGACGATGACCTCAATCTCGTTCTCATAACCTGCCATCTGATTCAGGATCGATAAAAGGTTGATCTTGAGGAGCTTAGACCGGTTGAAAGTGGGGATGCAGATGGAAAGTAGCGGTTTGCCATTACCACTCATTTGTAGTGCCTCATTTCAAGTCCCCTTATCGGGTACCACATCATAATCCTATCTCTGGCATATGCAATCAAAGGCACTAGACAAGAATCTCGCCGTTTCCACGGAGACATTTATCCTGTCTCGCCTATACGTGTGATCCAACTATCGTTTCTTGCGCCAGCTCCAGATAAAGCATCCTACGATTATGGAAAGAGCAACCCCCATCCCTGCATAACTGAGCCAGTATCCGATCTGCATGTTATTCTGTCCGGTATAGTAGAGGGTAAGGGAAACGGTGCCGTTCCCATGGACCACGTATCCATTCAATATCCCGTCGTTCACAAAGTGCCCTTGCACCGAACCGGTCCCATCGTCCATGGTAAGGACCCAATTCGGGTCATAGCTCTCCCTGAATGCGACGACAGCTTGACCAGTCATGTTGGTCATGGTGATATGGTACTCCACCGGGCTGATCCGGATGAAGGATATTTCTGAATTCTTATAGGTCAGGTTTACGGTCCTGAGGTTGACCTTGTCGCTCTCGATGACCCTCACCCCATCCAGCAAGCATTTCCATGTATCCGAGTCGTTATTGCTCATCTCAATGATGATGTCCACTCGTGCATATGCTGCGTTGGCAGGGACCTCAAGGTTCGTCTGATTCGATCTCCACAGGTTCCATATGGTTCTCTGATCGATGCTCATATTGGATTGCGATATCAGATTGTTATCACTGTCAAGATAGCTGACCTGCACCACGGGTACGATCCGGCCATAGGGCAGGCAATCCGCGGTCACGGAATAGGTCTTGTTCTGATCGATCGCGAACCTGTCCGATATCACCTGATAGTCCTCCACACCTGCCATAGTTATGTCTTGTTGAAACAGGAGCGAATAGACCCCATCCATGTAATTATCCTGATTCGAATAGACGGATATGGGCAATGTGACCGGCTCTGAACCATTTACACTATAGTTGACCTGCCAACCCCCATATCCATAATCGAATGATGGATTGTTGAGGGCATTGACACCTATCTTGTACACCGTTTTGGACGTCAGCAGATTAATGGCTTCCATTCTAGCGGAGTCATAGCTCTCTGACGAGACGATCGATATGGCCGAAATGCCATTGAAACCTGCCAGGTTCTTGACCGTAACCTTGACCGTTTCCTGATCGACGGTGACGATCGGGATCTTCGCCAACAGGAATCCGTCGTAACCGTCGTATGTGTTAATGGTCTGGTTGATTCCATTTGCAGACACCTGCATCTGCCCTCCCTGCTCATTGGCAAAATATCTTAGGACCAGGTATGAATTGCCGCTGTGAGCAGGGGTAATCTCAAGATTGACCTCGTCGGAGGAGCCAATGGTGTAAACCACCCCTCGGTTGAAGTCAAAGTCGAATGAGTACTGCGGCCAATTGACATACGGGTGCCAGACATTCTGGTGCGGGTCCCAGTAACTACCTCTGGACCATTGAGTGGTGGGATTGAAATTGAGCACCTGATCGTAGGGATAAACGGTGGTCATGCTCTTACCGGCGGTGACCAGAGCTTCCATATATGTCAGACTTTCCATCATCTGGCTATCGTTCTTGTCGGAAATTATTATTGGAGCTGCGTTGATCGCTTCCAAACTCACGTCCTGTCCAATGAAATCGTAAGAAAAGTCTTTCGAATATCCAGTGCTTTTCATGAACTGGTTCATCAATCGATATCCGCCATCGGCTAGCACCAGGTCCTGGTTAGTGGAAATCCTATAGTCCGCCCAGAGGTTCTTAAAGATGTATACCATCCCTTGGTGAAACACCTCTAGGAACGTCGAGGAGTTCTCAAGTTTTGAAAGCATGGGTTGGACGAATCCTGCTAGAGCAGGTGTGTCATCATGGACCACAAGATATCCGATGTTGGCCCATCCCAGGTAAGCTGCCAGGGATTCCACATCCTGATTATGGAACACTGAAGCGCTGTAGTATGGATCTATGGCATAATATCCATAATGATTCCAATTGGTTCCGAATAATATCGTCGGTATCGACGATGAGAAGGTCCATATGTCCTGAGAACCGATTGCGGGGCTCCATACCGGCCTACTCGATCCATAGCCAGGCAGGTAAACTGCACGGAAGTCATCACCTAAGGAATCCAAATAGTGACCAGCATTCTGGAACTCAACTGGAACATCGACCGGACCAAAGTTCGAGATCGGATTTGTGAACAATAATGGCCATGAATATGCAGAAATCAGTAGTATGAATACTATGAAGAAGGCGGTCGCTGCCACACTTCTTTTCTTTCCAAATATTCGTGTCTTTCGCCCTTTCACATATCGAATGATTGATAAGAACGCGAAACTGCAAAGGACCGACAAGGATAGAGCGATCAGCGCGTCAGAGACTCTCCATGTCCGGAAAGCCAGCCCAATCGGCGTGTTGAAGAAGAGGTATTCATGGACTGCTTTGAACGGGCTGTCCACATAGAAGAACACGCTGAAAAGGATTATGATGAAAGAGTAGAACAGCACCTCGTTGTATCTGGAGTACCGATAAAGAGCAAAGAAAGCGAAGGCAGTGATTAAGATCGTGGCCGGGAGAAGGTAATTGAGAAGCGAGAAGGGGTTGCTGCTTACCACATAATATGAAGCGAGGTCCATATGGGAGCTCGCGGTCAACATGTTGAATATTGTGGCATGACCCCAGGGACTGCTCAATCCAGACGTTGAGAACGCCGCGGCCTGAGACGACGTCGCGGTTAGTCTGAATATGAGCCGATATGCCATAAGTGAAACGAACAGGAACATGACAGAGAAGAACGCAATGGTCGGGGTCAGGACCTTCTTCTTCAATTTTCCCTCTCTGGCGGAATAACAATAGAACATGTACAAGAATAGAATGATCGGAAAACCTGCCCAGATGAAATGTTCATCCACATTGACCGCCATTGTCACGGCGCATACGGGCAGATATATCCATTTATCATCCAGCGCGGTCTTGGAGAACGTCCAAATGATCCAAGGAAGAGTGGTAAGCGACATTTGGATTCCGACCCAAAAGCTGTCTCCCAACATGAATGAGGGATTGAGGCCGTAGATGAGAGCTCCCATGAATGCCGCGACGTTGATGGTGGCCGAGTCATCCATGCGCTTTCTGAGATAATAACGGATAAGGACGAAAGCTCCCATGAACGCTAGAAATTGGAACGAAAATTTCTCTAACGCAATTATTCCAACCGTCTGCAGGTTCAATACCTGACCAATCACCGAAAACGTGGTACGGAATGAAAGAGGGTCCAGACCGAATGACCCTCCGGAATAGTAATCGTTCCAGGCGTAGTCACCAAGGCTGCCTTGGGGCGAAAGGTAATGTGCGGCAGTTGTGGCCTGGTTCTCCGGTATCATGAACACTTTCAGATTGCCCGAGAATCCGGCCTGCAGATAGGAAAAATTGCATGCGATGGAAATGATGAAGAAGACTGCAACAACCAACCAGAAGCGCCGATCAATTCGAAGCTGACCGATATGCATTCTTACATCAGTGATTATGCTATGGAAAACTCCCAAAACTTCTCACCTGATGACCATTCTTCCTATAGTCCATTGCATAAATAGGACTATAGTTAAAGGTTTGCTCTTTTATTCCATCGATAAAGCTGGCTTTGTCTCCATGATTTTCATCGCTCATACTAATTAAAAATGTCAAATGAACGTCCGAAACGCCTCTCACGGCTCGATTTCCTTTCTTCCTTTCCATAGTTTTCTGACCTTATCTAGCCTGCCGAAGAAAGGCCCCGTCGATCCTTGCGAATCCTCTCCGTCCACCGATCTCGACCTTAACCTATCTATCACGATGATCAAGAGACCAGTTATGAAACTGTAGAAGGCAAGGGTGGCCCAGGGGAGCGGGTCCCAGGAATAGAACACCGCCGATGCCAATAAGAAAACGATGGAGATGAGTATGGGGAATCGCGGATCTACATTCATCAGATATCTCATGAAAAATAGCGTTGCCACCAGTATGAGAACTGCCAGATCAACGATGGACAATCTTCGCCTCGGTTCATTATAATCATCGTCATATTTGTCCTTTGCAGAGGTCGTATCACCTAGATCTGAAAGACAAGCCTATTGCTGGACGTGGTCAAGCAGGATATCAAGTCAAAGGATAAGCAGCCGATTCCGGTGCTGATGATCAGCCAAAGAGAATGCGAAGCAGCTCATAAGGCTGGACGGGGACACATTGACTATGAAGCTGCCAGTGATATGATTCTGGCTTCCATTGACCTGAATCGAATGCAACGGTCCAGACTCCCACGGCAATCCACTGACAAGCATTTTTGCCACATCCCCTGCCACAGCATCCTCCATGGAAGTTGTGAACGGTTGTTCCATAATGTCGCTGAAAAGGACTATACTGCCATTGCCGCGATGTATTAGCGCGGCCGACGTCAACTCAGATTCCCGAGAGTATAAATAGCCAATTGAATGGCCGTATTGCTCTACATCACCTGCTCTCATTCCAAACTTGGGCGACAAATATCTCATATCCAAGCCGGCGGCAGATGCGCTTGCCAAGACCCCATTCCCCCCTTCATATTCAAGAGTCTCATATCTGATGTCATATGGCGCTCTAGAATCATTGCCGCCATTTTCGGTGGAGATGAAAGGGAGCGCCCCCATTCCCAGGCCAAAGATCACCCCCCCTTTATCGACCCAGGACAGCATCGCGCCGCTTTGGTCCGACCAATCTTCAGTTGAATTGACAATTATAAGCACAGACGGGTCCCCTCTCAACACATCAACCACTCCAGAGCGGTCGACCACAGTCACTGATTGATTTGAACCTAGATTTGCCATCTCGGCACTGAGATGATCATACAGACCCAAGACCCGGGCATAGTCTTGCACCGAATATTCACCACGATCGGCGAATATGAAGATCGGTTTGGATTCATACCTGTCCAAAGGAATAAGGACGATGTTGATGGGATCGGAGTATTGGGAGGATGTGATAGAATAATTAACAAGAACCGAATCGTTATTGGCCCCATATCCCCGGATTACCTGTAAAGTGATCTGATCCGGGTTGTTCCAGGGTTGCATCACCGTGGATGTGAGGATCAGTGCCGAAACAATGGCCACAGCAATAATCGATATGATCCTCATGGGCTTTCCTCCGTCGTTCTTTTTCTCAACAGATAGGTCATCGGATCAAATTTTGGCGGAAGGAAAATGGTGTAGAGACAGAACATGGCTGAGAAAACAACGATCCCCAGAACATAGTTGTGGCTCAACGGGTTCGTAGAATTGTAGTAAAGGAAGATGTTCTGGTTCAAAGTAGCAATATCCACCAAACCGATATAACTGGCCAGGGGATAGAGTAGGGCATAGAATGACTGCAGAGAGAATAAGAATAGGGCTCCAATGATCGAAAGAACCATGAATCTCAACTCCATGCGGCGATCCCCGGGTATGAACAGCAGCAAGAGTGGAAGGAGCCATATCAAGTGTTGTGGGTTGGTAAGCGGCTGCAAGACCAAAATGGTCGCCACGAAAAGGATGTGGCCTTTTATCATCCGCTTCTTGAAATCTGGTCCGTTCCTCTCCTTCTCCCTTACCACCCAAAAAGCCCAGAGGACGGACGCTACTAGAATCGCTACGTAGATCAGGGTGGTTAAGTGAAGATCTGGAAAGGTCGTGTCCGGGCTTGTCCCCGGAATGACAACGTTCCATATCGACCAAATACTGAATCCCCCAAATTGCTGGTAGTCCGTCCTTCTTAGGATGACCTCCGTGAATCTTCCTGATGTGATGAAAAAAGGGAGAATGGTCAGCAGGCAAATCGCTCCTCCAGCTACTAGCTCAAGTAATTGCCTCCTTCCTCTTCTGGTGATCCAAGGTATCGTTTTCTCCCTGTTTAGGAGAACGATCATCGTTATATAGAAAAAGAATAGGAACGCTGGATATATCTTTAGGAGGGTACCCAAGCCCAGTGCAAGACCGACAAAGAGATATTTTTCTTTAATGGCAAAATAAATGGCAATAAGGGTCATCAAGGCTGGAAGCACATCGAACTGGCCCATAATGGAGCCCGTCAGTATGACCAAAGGGTTCAGGAACCACAGGATGAACGCCCTTTTTGCCCATACTTGGTTGGACAGGTCCCGAACGATAGCATAGATAAAAAGGCCGGCCAACAGGTCCCCGATGATCATAGGTGTTTTGATCGCCAGATTGAATGATGGGCTAGTTACATAGGGCACCAGCATTTTCGTGCTCTGCGCCACTCCCACCATGGAAGGTTGAAACATGACGAAGGTTGATGGGTCCTGGAACAACGATAACAGAAGAGTGAATGGATAAGTGATGACCATAAAGAGCGGGGGATATGAGTACATGACATGCCCATAAACGCCCAAGCCTGACAGAGAATCTACCATGGCGGAATAATATGGATACATATCGTATGTCCATGAAGTGAAAGGGGCTATGAGAAAGCGGATTGCCAGTCCTATCAACGCGATGATTACAATTCCTTTGAATGGAAGGAGGAACGACGTTGCTCTTTTCCACATCAGCCTTAATGAACCATCAACCATGGTCTCTACTCACCGAACTCATTTTCACGGTCATCAAGTTAGAACTCGTCCACTTGGCCTTGCAAGACCATCTTTTCTTTTAAACTTTGTCAACAGATAAAGATACCGTTTTGCATGCAATTCTGGCTCCTTTTATGAGACAACAATGATTTTCGCTTATGGCTTAGCATCAAGCGCATGGATCTTTAGCCTGAAAGTCAACCTTAATAGTTATTTTAATAGTCTTATAAAAATAGCTATCCAGCGAAGAATTTTACGCAATGGGAAAAAGTGCATGGCATTACTTCATCAAACGGTCCGCGATCAAGAGAAGGGCTAGCGACCAGGGGTCGGTCGCTTGGTGTCATTCTCTTATGAACCGGTTTCTCAACCCGCTTTCAAGAGTTCCTGGACGTCAAAATAGATGTCCTTGACCTCGTTCTTGGGATTCTCCCCTTTCTTCGAGATCACAATAAGCCTTTCGGACAATCTGGGAATCCTTGTCGCTATGTAATAGCTGATCCTATTCTCAATTGGGTAGATGAAAGTCCCCTGTGCTTTAGACACGGATAGTCCATTGAGTTCCAGGGTCTTATTCAAGATTCGAAGGGTGAAATCGCGCACGTGTACCGATTTGTACCTCGCAGATTGCATCGGTGGCAGGTCTAGAACTATCTGCATGGCCCATGATACTGGATGGGAAACATTTGGTGTGCAAACGATGATGCTCCCCTCCGGTTTTATGACCCTTCTTGCCTCCCTCAACATTCGATCAGGATTTATTATATGCTCTATCAGATCATTCATTACGACGACATCGAAAAATGAGTCTGGATAAGGCATATTATCAGCTTCGAGGTCGCACTCGACGGAGCAATAGCCTTTATTTTTGGAGACTCTTAAGGCTTCTTGCGAGATATCGATACCATGCACTTCGATATTGTCCTTCCTGCAGAAGTTTTCCAGGAGCTGGCCGCCACCGCAACCAACATCTAGCATTTTAAACTGATGAACTGAGCTCTTCTTTACGAACCCTTGGATTATGTTCTCAATTACTATGTCCGATCGCTCCTTTCTATTTTTGACATCGACCTTTTCGAAGGTCTCTTTCTGAAAAGATGAACTCATCTAATGCCTCTATAATGCGCGTCAAAACACAATGATTGGATTTATTGTTTTCTGATGTCGAACGTGGATTCATTAGTTAGTGTTGTTACCACTTATAATATATATAATATTATATATAAAAAAAACAATTCATTAATATATCCATGGTCCAAATGTTGAAGTTCGTGGAGCACATGGCTACCATCTCTCAATGGATCTGGTTCCACCTTATTGTCCGGTTGATGGCAGTATCTAGGTCAACACTGATCCCGAGTTGCATCTTCCTCCGGACCAGGTCGACATTGGGTACGAACTTCGAAGCCTGCTCCTCCGAGCCTCTGGACAAACCGCTGATTATCTTCGGCGGCAGCGGAAAATTGGATGCGATCTTCAGGGCCAGGTCCTGTAAGGATATCGGATCGGGGCTGCCAACGTTGTAGCTCTGGCCTACCTCTCCCCTGACCAAGATGTTCAGGAGCCACCAGGCCATATCTGAGGGGTACATGTAGCTTCTGACGGTCCTCCCGTCCCCCAGGATCCGGATGGGTCCGCCAAGCAGACCGTCCCTGATGAAATTGTTGATCGCCCACGGTCTGTCCAAAGACTGGTACGGGCCGATGAAGGCAAACGGACGGGCGGTTACGATCGGCAGCCGATGCTGATTCCGGTAGATGGAACAGATGACCTCCGCCATTCTCTTCGATTCCGCATAGGCCGAGCCAAAGGCTCCGCAATCGATACCCCCCATCATGCTCTCCGATATTCCTGTCGTTTCCCAGGGTTGGGTTCCGTAGATCAATCCCGAGCTCAGGTTCAGGATCTTCCTAGCGTCCGATAGCCTTGAAGCATATTCAAGAAGCGAATCGGTCCCGTCCACAATTGTCTGGACGGTCCTGAGGGGATCCGATGCATGGGCTCTCCTGTCGGGGGTGGCCGCGGCGTGGATGATGTAGGTGACGTCCGACGGGATGTCGGTCAGGTTCCTTATGTCCCTCTCGATCAGATGCACATCGTCGCGGTTCGCGATGTGCGGAACGTTCTTTCTGAAACTACCAGTGTTGGTGGCCAATAGCTCCAGTTTTGTCCTGAAATCATGCTGATCGTTGAGATGGATGACCAGCTCGGACAGCCAGGTCCCGACGAAACCGGTTCCCCCGGTTATGAGCAGGGTTTCGTTCCTCAATGGGTCCAGCAGATCCGTTCCAGAAGACGTGACTGCCTCCAGGTCTTGAACGATCATGTTACGCTGAGAGGTATTCATCGGGCTCCCCTTCCCTTGGACGCAAGTTCCGCCGCCACCTCGATGATAATATCTTCCTGGCCTCCGACCACTTGCCTCCTGCCTAGTTCAAAGAAGACGTCACGGGGGTCAACTTGATACTCCTTGGAGATCCTCTCCACCGGCTTAGAGAACCCTGAAAAGACACCGGCCATTCCACTGACGACGCTCAAGGACCTGATCCTCGGTATCTCCTTCATCAGGTCCTTCTCAGCCACATCGGCGGCATCCAGCAATTTATAGAGATCGATGCCGGTGGAATATCCTGATTTTTCCAGCACTGCCACCGCCACCTCGATCTGGGCATTGCCGGCACCGGCCCCGAAACCTCGCGCGGCCCCGTCGATGATGGTGGCACCGGCCTCGACCGCCGCCATCGCGTTCGCGATTCCCATGCCCAGGTTATTGTGGGCATGGAATCCCACAGGAATGTTCAATTTTCCCACCAGGAGAGCGATCCGCTCCTTCACCTGCGCAGGAAGATAGGCGCCGGCGGAATCATAGATGACAACCCCTTCAGCTCCATAGGACTCCATCTTCTGCGCTTCCACCACCAGAACATCAGGGGAGGCCATATGGCTCATCATCAGGGCTCCGATGGCCTCTTTCCCCTTTTCCCTAACGAAACTAATGTGCCTTTGGGTGATGTCGGCCTCGGTGCAGTGTGACGCAACCCGTACCACATCCACACCCAACTCCAGTGATTTCCCTAGGTCCCTCTTGATGGTGGCAAATCCGGGCATGTCGTGAATGGCAAGTTTCGACGTGGTCAGGCATGATTTCGCCGCTGTCAGCATCCTCTCGTCATCAATCGCGCTTAATCCAACCTGCAGAGATGATGCCCCCAGGCCGTTCCCGTGTCCGACCTCCACTATGGGAACCCCAGCCGCGTTAGCGGCCTTGGCGTATGACATTATTTGCTCCACCGACAGTTGGTGGGCTACCGCATGGTTACCATCCCTTAGCGTCACATCATGTACGGTGATTCTTGACATGGACCATCCTTAATAGGCCACACCTTTATTTGTTCATTATGATTTGTTTGGCGAAGCGTTCTGCCATGGAAATCCCAGCACAGTTGATTATGTCCATGTTCCCCGCATATTTCGGAAGGTAGTCTCCCATTCCCCTGACCCTTACCATGACCACCACCCGGTTCGCCTCGATTGTCGGCGCGACCAGCAGACTGTATCCTGGAACATAGTTCTGTATCCTCTTTACCATGGCATCGACCTCCTGCTTCAGAAGTTCCATGTTAGGCCGTTTCACCTTTGCGAAGACAGTCGTTTGCATATCGATCGATGGGTTGGCTGGGTTCAGGATCAGTATGGCCTTGACATTCTCGCAATGAGAGAACTTCCTCAATCCTCTTTCGGTGGTGTCCACGTATTCGTCCAGGTTCTGTCTTGTGGCCGGACCGGCACTTCTTGAGGCGATGCTCGAGACCACCTCAATATACTCGACATCCTCCTGGGTTCTTCCAACCACGTTTGCCAGAGGTATCGATGCCTGCCCTCCGCAGGTGATCATGTTGATGTTATCATAATCGAGACACTCCTCCAGATTGATTGCCGGAACGCACATCTCACCGATGCCTGAAGGGGTCATGTCGATGACCTTCTTGTCAAGCTTCTTCAGGATCGGCCAATGTTTGCTGTGGTCCAAGGCCGAGGTCGCGTCAAAGACCAGATCGCAGATGTCCGGGTTTCTTTCGATCGCGTCGATGCTCAGATCGGACACCTTTACACCCAGGCTATTTGCCTTGTTCATGCCTGGGGTTCCGAGATGGCGTCCGATGAATAGTGAACACTCGATGTAGGGGGATCTCATCGTCTTGACCAGCAGGTCCGTTCCGATGTTGCCGCTACCCAGGATCGCTACCTTGACCTTATTGGTGATCATTCTGCTGCACCTGCAATGTTACTGCCTTTACTTGCATCCGCTGCGAACGTTGCAGGCCAGATACTCTTCCCTGGGGAGGAACGGGAACATGTCATCATACGGCATCGACTTCATGCTTCCATCATCCATTTTCTTCGAAGCGATCCTTGGGATTAGGATCTGGTTTGGCGGGTTCATCACTTCACAGATCATGGGTCCCTCCTCGGTGAATATTGGCATTATGGACGATTCGAGACCTTCAGTGCTTTCGATCCGCATATACTTCATTCCGTAGGCTTCTGCCAGCTTTGAAAGGTCAGGGAAACTCACCCCGTTGTCCTTATCCGTTCCGATGTGCCGACCTCCCTGGAAGTTGTTCTGCGTGAGCCGGATCAGCAGATATCCGTTATTATTAAGTACAATCAATTTAATAGGAAGTTTATTGTGGACTATGGTCTGCAATTCCTGGATGTTCATCTGGAGGGATCCATCACCCGATATGCAATAAATATCCCGGCTTGGGAAAGCCGAGGCCATCCCGATCGACCCAGGCATATAGCCCATCGTTGAAAGGCCTCCGGTTATCAGATGTCTTTGCCCGTACTTCACCTCGAAGGCCTGAGCATAGGCATGGAAGCATGAGCCGGTATCGACAAGGAACAAAGCATCCCCTGGCGCCTTTTTGGAAAGCACGCGGTAGAAATGATAGGAATTGATCCCCTCCCTCTCGTTCAGGTATTCAGGCAGGTCAACCGGATAGGTCCGTTTCCATTCCTGGGTCTGCTTGGTCCACTCCACATAGGGGAACGTGAAACCTTCAAGAGCCTTGTTCAATTTGACGAAGAATTCTTTGGCATCGGCTAGGATGGCGACATCTGGAATCACAGAAGGCTTTTTCAGTTCCTCCTCGTCGATATCGACAACGATCTTCTTCGCATGTTTTGCGAAATCCTGATAGTCATAACTGACCAGACCTATGGCTAGTCTGCAGCCGACGCTGATAAATAGGTCGGAGTTCTGGATCGTGAAATTGCTGGGGCGATCCCCATATGTCCCTGGCCGGCCAACGAAGCACGGGTCATTGTGGTCGATGAGGTCCATTCCCAACCTTGATGTCATGACCGGTATCTTCACATGGTCGACAAATGAATGGAACTCTTCGAGCGCATCCGCCAATCGGATTCCAGCTCCCACCAACAGGCATGGCCTTTTGCTGTTCTTGATATCCTCGGCGACCAATTTGACCTGTTCATCAAGGCTCGGTCCGTCTCGTACCGATAATGGAGGCACATATCCTTCTTGATCGTCAGGATCAAAGCTTGCTCCCTGAATATCGATCGGACATTCTATCCAGACCGGTCCGACCCTGGCCTCCTTCGCGAGGAAGATGCATTTCTCCACCTCATACTTGACCCTGGAGAGGTCATCAAGCATGACCGCATATTTGGTGACGTTCTTGAATATCGGAAGGGTGTTGAAACCTTGAAGTGCGAACTGTCTGGGCCCTGTGACCTTGGCCTGAGAGACCTTGGATTGGCCGGAAACAATTATGCACGGTGCCGAATCCACATACGCTCCCACCACTCCGGTCAGGGTGTTCAAAGCTCCAGGTCCGGCGGTGACATAGGCCACTCCCAATTTTCCCGTGGAGCGCCCATATGCGTCTGCCGCCATAACCGCTGCCTGTTCATGGTGACAACATACATATCTCTGTTTTCCGTGTTGCAGGAGGGCATCCGTCAGATGCATGATCATGCCTCCGGTTATCAGGAAGACACAATCTCCTCCGGCATCATACAGACGATGAGTGATATAGTCAGCTACACGGATTTTCATGACATCACATCTTATTTTCTACGGTAATGATTGAGAACGGTTATATTATTCTAGCGGTATTCATTCGATATCTCTGACTCAGTCCTGGATGAACGATTAACATAACGATTATCAGTGACCTCATGACTCGTTCAATGTTTGTCGACGAGCAGCAGGTTCCGGTCGATCATTCCGAGATTCTGTGCGTAGAATCTGAACAGCGATCCGATCGAATCGTTCAGAGGGGTGAAATGGAAGTCCTTCAATTCCTGCATTATCCGGGAGTTATCGCCGCTGTACTCCAATTGCTGACCCTCCTGTTGGACATCGATATCTAGGTTCGTTCCTGATATCTCCCTCACCATCCTCGCCAAAGTGATGAGGTCCACCGTTCTTCCGGTGCAAGCGTTATAGTGACGGTGTTTCATCTTGTTCCTGCTGGCCTCTCCGATCATGCGAACCAGATCGTCCACCCATATGTAGTCGAAGAAAACATTCTTCCTTATGCTGATCGGTAAACCGAATAGCGCCTTGCACATCGCGTTCGAGATGAAGCGTATCTCCCAATCCTCGTAGGGTCCAAAACAACCGAAGACCCGCAAATCTATGATGTTGTCCAACGAATCAATAGTCTTGGCCATTATATATTTGGATAACCCATATTGATCTACTGGGATGTGCCGATCGAAATATTCCTCCTTCATGGAGGGCAGATAGTAACGCCTGTCGTACTCTGCTCCCGACCCCAAGTAGATCATCTTCCCGAATCTGTCGCTCAGTCTGGTCAGATTAAAGAACATCAACAGGTTTTTCTCTAGCACCAGGTGGGTGTCTTTCTTGGAGTTGGCGGTTGAATTCCAGGTGGCGGTATGGATCACAATGTCGAAATCATGGGAATTGATGTATCCCTCCACCGCTGCCTGATCCAGTAGGTCCAACTCTTTACTGGTCGGAGCACATATCTCCATGTCAGTGGGGAGCTTCTCAACCAGATTCCTCCCGATGAATCCACGGCCTCCGGTGACGAACACCTTCATGATCTTCCCTCAGAAATTGTTTGCATGGCCATTGCATACCCGAATTGCCAGGTAACTATTAATAGCCATGATAACGGAGAATCGTTAAATCGCTGAGTTCTGCCCGAGATAAATAATGGTAGCAGATCATTTCTGAATGCGTTTGATCAAGGGCATAGGGTCCTGAAGAGATGGTATATGGTTTATAAACCGATAGAGATAAAAAATGCCGGAATAATATAATATTATTGAAAATAACGAGTAAATTCATATACTATCTAACAATAATGTGGAATCCAAGGGTACCACATGAAGGTAGTCATCCTGGCTGGAGGCTTTGGCACTAGATTGAGCGAGGAGACGGTCGACCGCCCCAAACCGATGGTCGAGATTGGGGGTATGCCGATAATTTGGCATATCATGAAGCATTACTCGTTCTACGGTTTCAATGATTTTGTGATCTGCTTAGGATACAAAGGTTACATGATCAAGGAGTATTTTGCCAATTATTTCATCCATATGTCCGATGTGACCGTGGACCTGAAGAACAACAAGATCGAGGTCCACAGCGCCCACGCCGAGCCCTGGAAGGTGACCATGGTCGATACGGGGACGGAGACCATGACCGGTGGAAGATTAAAAAGGGTGCAGGAGTACGTTGGTGAAGACACCTTCATGATGACCTATGGGGACGGGGTCAGTGATCTCAACCTCAAATCACTGGTCAAGTTCCACAAATCAAAGAAGGTCAAGGCAACGCTCACGGCGGTCAAACCTACCGGAAAGTGGGGCCAACTTGACATAGGCCAAAAGGACATAGTCGAATCCTTTGTGGAGAAGCCTAAAGGGGATGGGAGCTACATCAACGGTGGTTTCTTCGTTCTAGAACCGGAGGTCTTCGATTTCATCAAGGGTGATTCCACGATATGGGAGCGGGATCCCCTGGAAGGTCTGGCCAAAGGTCAAAAACTGGCCGCATACAAATATGACGGTTTCTGGTATGCCATGGATACCCTGAGGGATAAGATGTATCTTGAGAACCAGTGGGCCTCCGGTCAGGCACCGTGGAAATCTTGGTGATCTCAGTTGGCATCGCAGGATCTTTCATTTTACAGGGGCAAACGTATCTTCCTAACTGGCCATACCGGGTTCAAGGGTGGATGGCTCGCTTCCTGGCTGAACAAGCTGGGAGCCACGGTCC
Organism: Methanomassiliicoccales archaeon; assembly: GCA_036504055.1. Taxonomy (NCBI): domain Archaea; kingdom Methanobacteriati; phylum Thermoplasmatota; class Thermoplasmata; order Methanomassiliicoccales; species Methanomassiliicoccales archaeon. Next base: position 14,996 of record DASXVU010000012.1, read on the forward strand.
ATGGGTTTTCACAGTCCCCCGGTACTGAACCGAGTTTCTTCGTTTCTGCCCACATCGAGGAGCAGATAGAAAGCGAGATCGGGGACATCCGCGACCTTTCGGGCCTGAAACGGTCTATGAAGAAGTTCGAACCGGACCTGGTCTTCCACCTTGCCGCCCAACCCTTGGTCCGGCTTTCATATGAGAGGCCGGTCGAGACCTTCGAAACCAACGTAATGGGAACGGTCAACGTCTTGGAGGCCTTGAGGGAATGTCCCGGAACCAAAGCCTGTGTGATGATAACCAGTGATAAATGCTACCAGAATAACGAGTGGGTCTATTCGTATAGGGAAAACGACCCCATGGGGGGCCATGACCCGTACAGCGCCAGCAAAGGGGCGGCGGAGATCGTCATCGGCTCATACCGTTCCGCGTTCTTCGCCAAAGCCGCCAAGGAAGGCATCGGATGCGGCGTGGCCAGTGCCCGGGCCGGTAATGTCATCGGCGGAGGGGACTGGGCCCTCGACCGGATCGTTCCGGACAGCATGAGGAGCCTAAAGGCCTCCAAGCCCATCGTGGTCAGAAGTCCATCGGCGGTACGCCCTTGGCAGCATGTAATGGAGCCCTTGTACGGCTATCTGTGCCTAGGCCGGTCGCTGGCGAACTCGCCAGGCGATTTCGATTCGGCATGGAACTTCGGCCCGGCATCCAGCAACGTCGACGTAGCTTCCCTGACAGAGATGATAATAAAGGAATGGGGATCAGGGAAATGGATAGACACATCAAATCCATTGGACCGACATGAGGCCCATTTCCTGCGCCTGGACAGCACGAAGTCCTATAGCCTTCTCGGGTGGCAGGGCATACTGGATGTAGCGGAGGCGGTAGCGTTAAGCGTCGAGTGGTACAAAGCTTACTACGCTGAAGAGGACATGTCCGCAAGGACGGAAGACCAGATCTCAGAATATATGGAGAAGGTGGATTTGCATTCGAAGGGCATGGGGTGATGGCCTGACTGACCACAATGAAGTTCTGAACAACCGCAAATTGGACCGTGATCCCCGGGCAGCCGAGCTCCGAGATTCCATCCTGAAACTGGTGGATGAGTATTTCTCCTTGGCCCATGCCAAGGCGGAGTTCGTACCGGGGAAGACACCTGTGCCGGTGTCAGGCAAGGTTTTCGATGGGGTCGACGGGCAATTCCTGGTGGCATCCTCTCTGGATTTCTGGTTGACCACCGGCAGGTTCAACGATCTGTTCGAGAGCAAATTCAAGGACTTCATCAGGAGCGAGCATGCCCTGACAACCAACTCCGGTTCCTCGGCCAACCTCCTGGCGGTCACGGCCCTTACATCCAAGAAGCTAGGGAATGACCGGTTGAGGAAGGGGGACGAGGTCATCACGGTGGCGGCGGGTTTTCCCACAACGCTCAATCCCATCATCCAGAACGGTCTCGTCCCGGTGTTCGTCGACGTAGGTTTGCCAACATACAACGTTGACCCGGACCTCCTAGAGGGAGCGGTAACCGAAAAGACCAAGGCAATGATCTTCGCCCACACCCTGGGAAATCCATTCGAGATCGACAAGATCGTCGCTTTTGCCGAGGAGCATGATCTATGGCTGGTGGAAGATTGTTGCGATGCCCTCGGTTCCAAGTACGATGCCAGTCCGGTCGGAACGTTCGGCGACATCGGCACGTTCAGCTTCTATCCAGCTCACCACATTACCATGGGGGAGGGCGGTGCAGTGGCCACAGACGACGATGTTCTGGCCAAGGCCATAGAATCATTCCGGGATTGGGGTCGCGATTGTCATTGCCCCCCCGGACATGACAACACCTGCAGGAACCGTTACGGCTTCAAATTCGAGAACCTTCCTCAGGGCTATGACCACAAGTATGTCTATTCCGAGGTGGGCTACAACCTGAAGATATCGGATATGCAGGCTGCGGTGGGGCTGTCCCAGATGGAGAAGTTACCCGGTTTCATCCTCAGACGAAAGGAGAACTTCACGAGGTTGCGTTCGTTGCTTGCCGATCTCGAGGGATCGCTTCTTCTGCCGGAGCCGACACAGAAGAGTGAGCCGGCCTGGTTCGGTTTCCCGATATCTGTAAAAGAAGGGTTCGCGGAGAGGAACCGGCTCCTGGAATTCCTCGATCGAAAAAAGATCGGGACCAGGCTGCTGTTCGGGGGCAACCTGACAAAACAACCGTACTTCAAAGATATCGTCCACCGCAAGATCGGCGCTCTTTCCAACACCGACAAGATAATGAACCAGACGCTATGGTTGGGGGTCTATCCCGGACTGACCGAGGAAATGATCGCGTATGTCAGCGCTTCATTGCACGAATTCTTCTCGCGTTAACGGTCGGCATAGGATCCGGGACACGAATCGACAATGGCCTTGGAAAAGGCTAAAGGGACGGTCCACGGATGCAAGTGAAAATCGGTCCCGTCCTGACCAAGACCGGTTGAGACCATCCAATTTGCCGTCATCAAACCATAGATACTTGGACATGTCAGTATTTCCATAAGGCAGGACACCGATTGAGGAGTAAGATGCGTATCCTAGTGGTCACCAAGTATTATCATCCAGTCATCGGCGGAGTGGAGACCCTGGTCCGCACGCTGGCTGAACGTCACGTTCTCGCAGGACACCAATGCACCGTGGTATGCATGGACCATTCCAAGGACTCTGACGAGATCATAAACGGCGTGCATGTCATACGTTTCCATAGGCAGGGTCTCGCCTGCACCGGTATCCACCTCGGGATAAGGGATTGGCTGATCTCGAACGCCACACCGGACCAATTCGATATCGTGAACATTCATAACTTCCATTCGCCACAGGCATTGATGGCTGCTTTCTACTGCCGTGAGCAGGGGCTTCCGTTCGTGTTCACCACGCATTATCACGGACACGGACAGAACAGGAAACGCGATCTCCTTTTCCGGGTCTATCGCATCTATGGGGCCAACATCTACCGTTGGTCCGAAAAGAATATCTGCGTTTCGAACTTCGAGAAGGAGCTGGTCCAGAACGATTTCCACCTGCCGGACAGCAGCATCGTCATAGTGCCCAACGGTGGCCGGGATTACCGGAAAGTGGACGTGCCTAGGGAGGGTTCGATACTCTACGTGGGAAGGCTGGTGAAATACAAGGGAGTGGATCACATACTGTCGGCGATGTCCCTGCTCAAAGGTCAGGGAAAGACCGTTCAGTTAAGGGTCGTCGGAACCGGACCGGAGAAGGAATCGCTTCTCAGGATGGCCGAAGAGACCGGACTGACTGGACAGATCGTGTGGTTGGAGGGCATAAGCGAAGAACAGCTGAATGCGGAGTACCACAGGGCCGGTGTCCTGATCCTCCTGTCAACCCTGGAGGCCTACGGTCTGGTAATAGCGGAGGCGTTGAAGTCCGGGACGCCCTGCATTGTGGCCAAGACGTCAGCCCTCACCGAGTTCACATCCGAACCGGGATGTCTGGGGGTGGAATATCCCCCGGACGCGAAAGAGGTCGCAGCGCTCATAGAGAAGGCACTGCAAGGGGACATAAAGGTCGGCCCCCTCAGCGACAAACTGATCTCCTGGCAACAGGTGTCGGATCGATACCTCGACATCTACGGCGAGGCCATTGACGGGTTCCATTCACGGACCGGCAACGCTCAGTGACCTGATGGCGCGGTATCCGATCCGGTCCTTTTCATTTGTCCTCAGAGCCCGAGTTCCTCCGCTGCCTCGATCGCCCTCTGTGCTGAATCACGACCCAACGATCTTACGACATCCTCCCGTTTGTCTAGAATATCCCGGACAAGGACCATGTCCTTCTCCAGTAGCGTCCTGATCTCCGATCTCTTCAGGTCAAGCATGGTTACTGGGAAGAGATGATACCGTTCGATTAGCTCTTCCAGGCCTCCCTTTTCCGGTTGTCTCCATCCGATCAGTTTCATGCAGACGCAGTCTGCATACTTCACCACATCGCTGGAGAATCTCGTGTTTGTGACCAGGAAGGGGCACTGCAGATCACTGGAACCGTCAACGTCCAGGAACCTGCCGTAGGTGTATAATGCGGTCTGGATGCTGCATTTCAGTGACAGAGAGTTATGGAACTTGCATTCCACCATGAAACGCTGATGGTCCTTCTCCATCATGACATCGATCTCGTGGGTCACGCACCTGCCCTGGATCGTTTCCCGCACCCTTGCCTCGTAGCCCATCGCCTGGAAGAGCCTGAATATCAATGTCTCGAAGTTGCGCCCGTCCGGCCCCAGGGCAAGGATGGCCTTCTTCAGCCCAAACCGGGCCGCGGTGCGGGCGTTAAGCATGGTCCGGATATGGCGATAGACCTCCTCCGTAGTGATGCCATCGTAGAGCCTGGGCAACAACCGGTCGATGATGTCCTCGGCCTCATCGGACGAGGCACCGGCCCTCAATACCGCAACCTTGGTCTTGGAACGATCGAACTCTTCGATTTGACCGGATCGTTTCGTTACCTTCACACGCTCACCGAAAGATACGGAGCGATGGCCCGGGATAAATCAGTATTCCCGATTCGATGGACGTATGTCCCTGGCTGCGGGACCATGTAATTCCCTGGAGCTGTTCATGATCATATACTATCCTGTGTCTGAATATGTTTAGGCTGCCTCCCTTTGTCCGTTGATTAATAATATCCAATTCGGTATCCCGACCGTTGCAACGTCCAGAGGTATTCGGTGAAATGGCCAGGCCGGCCCTGATGATGGCAGTGGCCACACTGATCGGCGGAGGATGCGATTATCTCTTCCAATACTTCATGAGCGGAACGATGACGCCGGCCAACTTCTCCGAACTTTCGGCTCTTCTGTCCATGTTCTACCTGGCGATAGCGCCGGCGCAGGTCATGAGCACCTTCCTGGTGAAACAGACCTCACGCCTTAATGTCCAAGGCAGGAAGAATGAGATCGCCTGGCTGATCCGAAAGACGATCCTCTATGGGACGATGACCGGGGTCGCTATCGCGGTTGGTATGTTTCTCCTTCTGCCTGAGATATCAAGTTTCATCTACCTGTCGTCGACGTTCCCGGTTTTCTTGCTCATGGCCGGTGTGATCATCTCGTTGATATCGCCGGTCGGATATGGCACCAGCCAGGGGCTGGAACGGTTCCGGCTCAATGCGCTCTACGGCATTACCGGGCCGATCACAAAGCTCGGGATCGGCATCGTCCTGGTCTTCGTCGGGTACGGTATCATGGGCGCGCTCGGGGGAGTGCTCATCGGTCTGATCCTGGCTTTGACCGCGGCTTTGTATTCTATCCGGGACCTCTTCAGGTTCGAGCCGCTGCCGATACCCCATCCAGAGCTGACTAAGATGCGTGGGTCGCTCCTGCATGTGATAGTGGCGGTCACCTGTCTGACCATCATGGTGAACGTGGACATCATATTAGCAAGGCAATACCTCGACCAGAACACGGCCGGGCTGTATGCGGTGTGCTCTCTGCTCGGCAAGATCATACTGTTCCTTCCATCATCGATCAACATCGTGATCTACCCGAAATTGGCCGCCGCCCATGCCAAGAGATCCGGTACGGTGGGCATGATGCGCCTATCCGTCCTGATCGCACTGGCGGTGACCGGCGTCGTGGTCGCATCCTACTTCCTGTTCCCGAACGAGATCCTTCGGCTGCTGTATGGAGGGGACAAATACATCGGTGCCGCGGCTGGATTGGGCATCCTTGGACTGGCCATGGCCCTTCTGGGCATCGCGAATCTGTTCATGAACTATGGTCTAGCGATCGATTCACGGGTTTACTTGGCCATCATGGTCTTCTTCACGGCATTGCAGGTCGCACTGATAGTGATGTTCCATGATTCCCTGGTCACCATCGCCCTGGACATGCTTGTGGCCTTCGGCGGGACCACTGTCGCAAGCTGGGCATATATGGAGATTGGATCGAATGGGAAGATCGGTCAGGGTCGTGCAGGTGTTCGATGAGGCCTCGACAAAATGCTTTCAACTCAACGGCCATTAATATGATCAAGAACTAGCCGTTTGGTCGCCGTTCGTTCGGAGTCCTGAATACACGGCGATCGTCTTCTTTGCCCTCGATTGCTCCGAGAAAGTGCTGGCGTATTCCATCGCCTTTTTCTTATCGTAATGCAGGTCGCCCCTAAGATAGTCCATGACCTTCGTGGCCATATCCTGAGGCGAAGCGCATTTGATGGCGAATCGTACCACCTCCTCCGGTATCATGGCATTCTGGAGGATGAAGACGGGAACGCCACATCTCTGTGCCTCGAGGATCCCTAGGCCAAATCCCTCATGTAGCGATGGATAGAGCATTGCCGTCAGTTCATTATATTCCTCGACGATCTGGCGATCAGGCACCTCACCCTTGAAGATAATTTGTCCAGTCAGGTCTGGGTTTGCAGACATGAGATCAGTGATCGGAGCCACGGGCCCGACCCCGCAGATCTTCATTTTCACATCATCGAAGCCCGGGCTCTCATGGATGGTTCTTAGGACTTGGAATAGGGCCGGTAGGTTCTTCCTGGCGGTGAATGGACCGATATATCCTATTAGTCTATTCTGCCGCAGTGATCCGTTTTCCGCGAACCGATCGGATATGGCCTGGGGGACGACGACTATCTTGTCATCTTCAGTTCCGTAGCGGTCTACCAGTTCCTTCTTTGTTTGCTCCGAGATGCAAATGATCCTGTCGGAATAGCTCACCGCGATATCCGTGCAGCAGCGCCAAAAGAGATTGTAGATCGTATTGACCTTCAGGACACTTCCTCTGTTCAGCTCGAACTTCTCGATATGGTGTATGGTGACGATCTTCTTTCCTCTGATGAATGGAAAGATCAATGCCTGCGATTCGGATATGGCATGAAAGATCGTGGTTTTGGAACGTCTTCGGAAGATGTTCGATATCGGATATAGCAGATCGTACAGGATAGGCGAGATCCGCGGGTCGTCCACGAATCGCGGGTCCTTAGGTGCCAGCACATCGAAGTCGATCCCATCCTTCCTGAATCTTTCGATTAAACCGATGGCATAGGCGTCGAATCCGTTCCGGACCTCATCCGGATAGGTTCTGATCAACAGGACGATCTTCATGGGTGCCAGCTACTTTCAGGATAAGGACTCAGGGTTCCTTGCAACTATCAGGACATATGTATTTAGGATTTTGTCAGGTCTTTTGCCAGCAACCATGCGCCCCAATAGAATCACATCCCGGGAAAGAACAAACTTATAAAATCGTTACAGACATAGACCGAGCATTGTCCTGGAAGCCTTCTGGTAGCGGATTCGCCAAATCGACGATGATATTGTTCGCGGTCACGGTCATCGGTGGTATCGGCAATTACCTGTACCAGGTGTTCATGCTGAAGTCCCTGACGGTGGAAGAATACGCCGAGCTGGCCGCCGTTCTCTCCCTGTTCTATATCGTGACGATGCCGAACCAGACCGTGGCAACGATGCTTACGAGGTACTCGTCCAAGTTCATCGCCGAGGGACGCTCGGCGCAGATCTCTTGGCTCTTCCGCCGTTCGATCTGGATATCACTCGCGGTCAGTTTGGTCATGGTGGCCATCCTTTATGTCACGAGCCCGTGGCTGGTCAGCTATCTGGCTCTCACTTCGGACCTGCCGCTGATGATCATTCTAACTGGCCTGATCATCTCCATGATGACGCAGGTAGGGTTCGGTCTAGGTCAGGGGCTGCAACGGTTCAATCTGATCTCCCTCCACACGCTCGTCTGGCCGATAGGCAAGCTATTTTTCGGCATCGTCCTGGTCGTTGTAGGATACGGTGTGGCCGGCGCGATAGGAGGGGTGATGGTCGGGATGGCATTCGGCATGACGATTCTTTTGATCGGGGTAAGGGACCATCTTTCCCAGCCAGGTGCCCCGATCACCAAGGAAGAGTCTCACTCAATAATGGTCTACCTATTCCCCGTGCTGGTGGCTGTAATGTGCTATGGCGTGTTGACGAATGTCGACATCTTCCTGGCCAATCACTATCTGGACAAAGGTCAGGCCGGTATCTACTCGACCGTTTCGACGTTGGCCAAGATCATCCTGTTCCTGCCTGGTGCCATCGGCACGGTCATGTTCCCGAAGATAACGCACGCCCACACGCGGAAGGAGGACACGGTGAAGATCATGAGGCGGTCCATATTCTGGAACATCGTGCTCTCCGGGTTGGCGGCATTAGCCTTCATCCTTTTGCCAGACATCATCCTCCGACTGCTCTCGAGCGTTTCTGTAGATAGCTTCTCCATCGCCGAACAGTCATTGCAGGTCCTGGGCATCTCCATGTTGTTCTTCGGACTGGCGAGCCTCTTCATGAACTACGGGCTGGCGACGAACAGACACCAGTACATCGCGGTGATCCTTTCATTCACGCTGGTCGAGGTCGTCCTGTTGATGCTCTTCCATTCCTCGCCGGTGGAGATCGCCTACGACATGCTCATCGTCAGCCTGTCCATGTGTCTGATCTCCTACGTCTACATGGAGTTCAAATTCCACACCGAGACCACTTACTGAGGGAAATGGAAAGAGAGCTAAAGATGCTCTTTTCGGGTCATCATATCCTTAACATGCGGAATCGGCACGACTCTGTTCGGATCCGATTCCGTTCGAATCGAGAATTGAACGAGATGATAAGGGAATGAAATATTGTTTATCCCTGGATGCTGGAAGGGCAATCGCTTTCTCTTCTTTTGATTTCTATATAGACCAATGGGTACCTACCGATTGCCATTTCTAAGAATATCGATGGTTGATTGAATGGTAAAAAAATCGGCCATCCCTAAAAAGGACGGGCCGGTGACGCTTTACTCCGTGGCCCCGACGTTCTTGACCGGGTTCATGTAACCGCGGAAACGAGGTTCTATGTATTCCTCACCGATCGTCAGGTCCAATGGATTGACCAACAAGGAGAATGCAGTGTTGGTCGGCTCGGTGTTCAGCTCACGCCTGAAGGACTCACGCTGGTTGTTCTTCCAGGTGACGGTCATCAGGATGACTCCGTTCTTTAGCTCCAGGTTCAATGACTTGAGGATCGAGGTATAGGTCGATGCCTTACCCCTCCCAGACGTTCGCGAGACCCCTACCTTGGACATCAGCCCGAACGACTCCATCTGATAGACCAGCTTATAGCATGTCGCAATTGGCAGATTGATCGACGGCGCCATTTCGCTCACCGTCAAACTTCTTCTCGATGTCGCTCCCAGTATGAACAGCACTACCGGATCGATAATAAAATGGGCCACAGCTGTCTTGTCCTGCTTGCTCAGGCGACTGATTGCGTCCAGAATCGCGCTGTCCATGTCCAATTCGTATGTATCCCCCACCAAACTTAACCCCCGTACCGTAATAATGGTGTGCAAAATAAAGCTTTTGAAAGACTATCGGGTTCCGAGCATCTTGAGCCCCGTTTCACGTCAACTAGCGTACGCAAATCGTAAAAAAAGAGTGAAAGGGGAGGATCGTCCTCCGTCCTTACATCTTGCCTAGGTCCGCCTGCTGCATAGTGGCATCGATCTCCGCCTTGAGCTGCTCCGGCAGACCCATGATGCTGACGTCCAGGAATCCTCTTACGATCATTCCCACCGCCTCATCCTCGGATAGGCCGCGGGACATGAGGTACTCGACCTGGTCCTGGGCGATCTTACCGACGGCCGCCTCGTGGGTCATCTCCACGTCAGGGACGTACGCCTCGAGCTCTGGAATCGCGATCTGGATGCCTTTGTTAAGTATCAGTCCCTTGCATTCCAGGTGCGCCTTGATGCCGGGGGCCTTTCCGATCAGCTGTCCCCTCGAGATTATCTTGCCTCCGGTCGATACGGTCCTGGAAACGATCTCGCATCTGGTGTTGGGCGCATTCATTAGCGCTCTTCCGCCCAGGTCCAATTCGCTGCCCGGATGTCCGATGGCGACGGTACTGAACCTTGCCACCGATCCCGCCCCGTCCATGCGCGTTGTGGGATAGGCCTGGATGGTCCCGACCGGCCTTAGCGCGACATAGTTGGAGATATAGGTCGAGTTCTCCTCCTGCAGCACCACCGTCCTTGGACGGACGCCCATCGTCTCTGACCAGTTATGGATCATGGTGAAGGTCAGCTTGGCCCCTTTCTTGATGTAGAATTCGGAGATTCCCAGATGCAGCGCCCTTTCCACGCCATGGCTGGTGGAACATCCGGTGAGGACCTCCAGTTCTGCCCCTTCCTCGATGATGATTATGTTGTGGACGGTTTGGGCCGCATCCTTGCTCTTTACCATCAGGCAGGTCTGCACCGGCAGCTGGACCTTGTGCCCGGCCAAAGCCCGTATGAAATAACCGTCTGCCTCTTCCAGGTATGTTCTGGCGGTGTACTTGTCCGCGTCGACCGCCACCGCCTTCCAGCTGTAGTCCTTGAGCCAGTCGTGGTTCTTCAACGCCTGCTGGACCGATGAGACCTCCACCCCGGTCCCCTGGATGGATTCATGGACCACGGTATTGTCCATGAGTACGAACGAACCCGAGCGCCCCTCCCCGCTGGGCATGACGCCTGCGTTCAGCAATGTCCGGCGGTCGGATTCGCTCAGGGACTCGAGAGACTCAGCCATGGGCATGTCACGCCTGGCCTCCTTGAACTTGTCCAATTCTATGTCCGATCCGAACGTCGCCTTCTTTCCTTTGGCCTCTTCCGCTTTCTTCTTCAGTGTCTCAGTGGCCATGTTCAAGCCTCCCTTGCCATCTCCACGTTGGGCTTCTTCAGGTTCAGCTTGCAGCGTATGCATTCATCATAACCCATGCGTCTGATCTCCGAGAGCAGTTCCCTCGGGTTTCCGGAACATGCCACCGTGCCCTTGCAGAGCACGAACCCGCGGTCCGCCTCGATGTAGTCCAGGATCGCCCCGGTGTGGGTGATGATGAGTGCCGCCCTTCCGCTCATGTCTCGCTTCCCGGCGCATCCCATCTTTCCATGCAACAGCTCATTGACCTTGGAGCCTACCTTCTGGATGGAAACGATGTCCACGCCCGATTCCGGCTCATCCAGCAGGAACAGGCAGGGGTTCTGAGCCTCCAGCTGCAGAAGTTCCGAACGCTTGATCTCGCCGCCCGAGAACCCGACGTTCACATCCCGGGCCAGGAAGGGTTGCATGTCCAAGTCCACCGCCAGCTTGTCTGGGTCGGAACGGCCGCGCCCCGTGACCTTGACCAGGTCCCTGAGGCGGACCCCTACCAGGTTCGGCGGGCGCTGCATCATCATGCCTATACCCTTCTGTGCCCTTTCTGAGACCGACAGTCCGGTTATGTCCTCTCCGTTGAGCTTGATCGAGCCCTGAGTGACCTTATAGCCGCTGAATCCCATGATGGTCATCAGCAACGTTGATTTGCCCGAACCGTTCGGTCCGAACAAGACGTTCGTGTAACCGTCCATGACGCTAATGTTCAGGTCATGCAGCACTTCTTTGCCGCCGACCTCGACGCTCAGGTTCTCAATTTCCAGCATTTGGCTCGACCTGGGTGTCTGACCGAGTGCTAGTTATTTACCGTTTACCCTGTTAACTATAGTTAAATCGAACCTTCTGGTAACCCTTATGACGCATGACCTCCGTACCGGGACCAGGTGGTGTGATGGTCGAACGATTTGATCTCCTGGTTATCGGCGGCGGGGTTGCTGGAATGAAGGCCGCTCTGGATTCAGCCCGTTCGGGGTTAAAGGTTGCCTTGGTGGAGAAGGAGATGGAGCTTGGAGGCCTTTCCAGAACGTTCACTCACATGGTGGTTCGTGGACGTTCCCCCTCGGAAAGGGTCCGTCATTTGATCGAGGAGGTCGGTAATGAGAACGGCATCAAGGTTATGCTGGGCCATCATGTCGGCAGCGTTTCCAGGGAAGGGGATCTGGTCACAGTCATAGTCGCCGATTCCATCGACCTTATGCTGGAGCTTGAGGTAAGGGGAGTGCTGCTCGCGACCGGAATGGAGCCTGTGGATGTCAGTGCCATCCCAGAGTATGGGGCTGGAAGGCTGAAAGGGGTCATGACTTCCCTGGAGTTCGATCCCTTGCTCTCCAAATGGGAGGTGGAAGGAAGGCCTGCCGTATCCAGTGTCGCCTTCGTCCAATGCGTCGGTTCCCGGGTTGAGAAAAGGGGCGTGCCCTATTGTTCGAACTATTGCTGCATGAACTCGGTCAAGGAGTCGATCCGGTTAAAAACCCTCGACCCCAAGGTCCAGGTCCATGTCTTCTATATCGACGTTAGGACCTGTGGAAGGGGGCAGGAAGCGGCATACAAGGAGGCGCGCCGCCGTGGGGTCAGGTTTGTTCGTGGGCAACCTGCTTTGGTGAGGGAGAAGGACGGTAAGCTGTTGGTCTGTGGAGAGAACACCCTCTTGAATGAGCTCTATGAGGTTCCGGCAGACACCGTCGTCCTGAACGTCGGCATCCGCCTGTCCCAGGAGACGCTACGGCTTGCAGGGCTGCTGGGAATGTCCTTGGACGACGAGGGCCTGCTGTTCGTCGATGACCTGGCGGAAGGGACCGCCCCGGTCCTTACGGTGGGATGCGCGGAATCGCCCATGGACGTCGAATCGTGCCTGGAACAGGCAAGCAACGTCGCCAATAGCATGGTCCGGTTCCTGGGTCATCAGGGACAGGTCAGTACTCGGTGACCGGCCGTTTCGGTCTGAGCCTTTCGGTTTCAGCCTTTTCCGTTGATGTCTCTGTTTGCGATATGGTAGGAGCTGTGTCCTCCACCACCGCTATCTGGTTACCGTCCTGGTCCAGGAATATTGCGATCAAGCCCCCGATGTTCCGCCTTTCCGGTTTGACGGCAAAACGCACGCCCCGGTCCGTCAGTTTGCGATGGAGATCATAGATGCTTTCTGTCGCAAGGACGATACCGGTCGGACCTCCGGGTCTCCGCCCTTCCTTGTCCGGGACATAGAGCGCTATCCTGCCCAGGTCACCGAACGGACCCAGCTCGACCCAGTTCTCGGAGCGGTCGTCCCGACGCACCGTGAGGCCCAGCGTATCTTCATAGAATGATACCGCGCCAGCCAAATCCCTGACGGGTATCGCCACGGTCGATACCCCGAGGAGGATGCCTCGGTTATCGAATTGGGTCTCTCCCCCCATGGGGTCTCCGATAGGCATGGGACGTTCATTCTGCTCGACATTATTTAATGTTGGTGGACCTCCAATCCGCTCGGCATCGACCATCAGACATTATACGCTGGACATCATTCTACGAACCTTTAAGTGGCCTGAGCCCCTTGAAATCCCTAGGCCTTCAGATGAAACCAGATGTCACCGACGATCAGATGTCGAGATGGGACAGCACCTATTCCTCGAACCAAAATTTCTTCGGAATGGAACCCAGCCAGCTAGGGATGGACTCTCTGATCGTTTTCCGAGAGCATAGGGCAATGAAGATCCTGGAACTTGGATGTGGGCAGGGCCGAGACACGCTCTATCTGGCGCAGAACGGGATGGAGGTGACCGCAATGGACTATTCCGAGACCGGTCTGTGTCAGGTGAAAGAGAAGGCGGTCTCGATGAAGGTAGGAAGATCGATCGTCCTGAAGGTCGGGGATGCCAGGGAAGGGCTCCCATTCGAGGATGGCACTTTTGACGGATGCTTTTCCCATATGTTCTTCACCATGCAGTTCCCGGAGAAGGAGCTTTCATACATCTTCACCGAGGTCCTGAGGGTCCTGAGGCCGGGTGGCCTGAACGTGTACTCGGTCCGCAATGTGAACGATCCGCAATTCGGCAAGGGCAAACATTTCGGCGAGGACATGTGGCAAAATCCTCTGGGCTTTGTGGTGCACTTCTTCAGCGAGGACAAGGTGAGGAGACTGGCGACCGGATATGACGTACTCTTGATCAAGGAGTTCGAAGACCCCTCTCCGCCGTTCACCAAGAAGCTCTTCGAGGTGGTGCTGGAGAAACCGGGAATATCGGAAAAATGAGGGAAAAAAGAAAGGGAAAAAGGGGCGGACCCCATTCGTTATTTCTTACTCCTCCTCAGCATGAACACTGCCAGGACGACAACGATGGCGATGACGACGATCGCCGCAATGGCTGTTATCAACAGCAGGTCAGTGCTCCCGCTGGAACCCGGGCTCTGGCTCGTGCCGGCCGCGGAAGAAGTGTCAACCTCCAACCCCACCACCTGGGTTGAGAAGTGCGGGATGTAGACCAAGACCTTCCAGTTCTTAACCTGGTCGATCACCACGAACTTCGCATCGGCGTTGCCTGTACCGTTCATGGCCAGTACCTGGTCCAATGACATCCTGGCTATCTTGGCCCCGTTGAGCAGTGCCACGATCTTGTCGGATGTCGTGTTCAGGCTCTGTGTGTCCACCACGAACTCCATGACCTTGGCGTTCGAAGAGGACGAATTGACCTCGATCTCCACATGACCAGCGCTGTTCGAGCTGACCCGCATCGTGGCATCCTCGTACTCCTGCTCCTCTGTCATCACGCTGCCGTTCCTCATGACCATGGAAAGCTGGCCAGCGATCTTTCCGGAGGCGATCGACTGCATGATCTTGTTATCATCAACGGCATTGGCCAAATCGGGGTTGCCGGTCAGGAAGGACACCTGTCCCTTGGTGGCCATGGCCATGGTCTTGTTGTTGATCTTCTCGATCTTGAGCGTTCCTTTGTCCACGATTATCATCCCGGTCAGGTTCCCTTTGGTCATGGTCACCATGCCGTCATGATATCCGGAACGGTTGTCGTAACCGACGCTCCATGAGTCGTTGCATATGAAATGCACCATCTGGTTCGTCCCGTTAAGGACGTATTTCATCATGGCCGTAGGGTTGTTGTGCATGGTGATGTCCACGGAGGTACCGGTCACCTTCATGACCGAACCTACCTTGGTGATGCTGTTCGGGACCAAACCCATACAGTCCACGGAGTCAAACACCTTGGTGGATAGGCCGGAATGGACGACGGTATAATTTTCATAACTTCCGTCGGTCTGGTTGAAGTCACATCTGACAAATCCGCCCTCCAGGTGGGACCCATTGGCGGAGAGCTGACCGAACATGTCCTTGTTCATGCTCTCGTTCATCATGTCGTTCACCTCCCGGTCCATCTGACTGGTGCTCCTGGACAGATTGTGCTCGTAGCACATCCCGTCAACCGAATCGCTCCAGTTCCGTGAATCCGAACTGTAGCTCCTGTTCTGCATCCAGTCATTGCTGTTGCTGTCACCCATATGTCCCATGTCCAAGGGGGCGATCTTGCCCATGGTCGAGAGTATCCCCACTGAAAATGGCATGGAAACGGATAGAACGACCAGGGTCACGATCAGTCCGGCAAGGCAATTCTTGAAATTGATGTGTCCCATAGATATCCGTGGCATTCTAGCTCGCGGTAATGAAAAAGATGAGGCAATGAAAAAGCGGGACCAGTGGTAAAAAGGTGAGATATGACCGTTCGAGCCTGACTGGCGCATCGTTTTCTTTCATCTTATGTCTGCTTGCGTCCAGCCCGAGCAAATCACCGATCTGAACCGACCTCTGCCATTAGGTTCATTCAGATCTTGCGTTCGCACACCAGTAAGTGACCTTATGCGCCCGTATCGCCGTGTTCTGGTCGCCAATGATCTCGTAACTGGCAGGGGGCTCTTCCGAGCTGGGTTTGGTCTCGAGCAGGTACCTTCCTTTCACGGAACTATGGGAGGAGAGGTTCTTGTCGATGGTCTCCAGGTCAAGCGATGATCGCTTTTCGGTACCGGAACGCTCAACGACCACTCCGAGGTCCTTGTTGGCGTAATGCTCTTCGACGATCCTGATGGTCCAGTCAATGGATATCGGGGTCACCGAGGGGTTCCGGTCGCGGATCAACCAACCCTCTCCCGCCCGGGTGAGCTCACCCCGTCCAGGAATGCCTTCGAAATCGGCAAGCATCTCTGTAATCTTCTTTGGGGACAGCCCGACCGCCGTCGCCACTCCCGCCGCTGCCGATACCGCCGTGGTGTATGAAGGTGCCAGGTAGGTCGCTGGCATAGTAAATGGGAAATCTCCTTTCTTAACGTTGAGCCAGCACTTGGGCCTGTTGCCGAACTTCATGCCCTTATCGAACGAGACGTTGATGTCCCCGAACTCCCCGAACTCCACCACCTGGGTTCCCTTGGGGATGAAGACCTTCCACATATTGATCTCTGGATGCCGCAACACCAGCGTGCCCTTGGTCGCCTTTACCATCTGGATTATTCCGTCCACCGCCCGGCGGGTACCGGCAGCAATTGGGTAATTGTCCCCCGACGCCGTGGTCACCACCCCTATTTCGGCCAGCCCCGTCCCGCCCAGGTTGCACTCGAACACTCCCCTGGTCCAGTCCCCCTCCATGAACGACAGTCTCAACAACGTCGCCGGTGAGATCATGGCATCCCTTTCCAGAAGCTGCACCGTCTCCCCAACGGAGAACAGGCCGCGCGAGGTCAGCAACAGGACCTTTTCGCCTTTCTTTCGCAACATGTGCGAGATGGCGTGGCAGGCGGATGTCTTGGCCTTCGTTCCGGTGACCTCGACGGTCGGAAAACCGAAGTGAGCCAGTTCTCCCACCGCTCTATGGAATGTGATCCTTTGCTCAAATTTCGCCCGCCCCAGATAATGGTCGGGGCAATGGACCGGAAGGACAGCCAGATCGTACTTCTTCGAGGGCGTCGTTCTCGCGACCGCTATGCCTTCGTTCCGTAGGTGGTCGACCATGTACTGTTCCGCGGTGCCGTAGATGTCAACCGCGGTCACCTCCTCGCCACGCGACCGATAGGTGAGGGCGATGATATCGCCTCCATGGGTCAGGTCGAGAACAAGCACGTTCATTCAGAGCATCTCCAGTCGGTCACGATGGTCCTGCCTAGTTAAAATCTTAATCGCGGCCTGACTATTTGGAGAAGACCTCGAAGCCCAGGCTCTTGCCCAGGTCCTTGGCGGTGCGGGGAACGTTGGCCATCTGACCTCCGCCCTCATATTGGATCCAATAGGTGCGTGACAGCTCGTCCAGAGCCTCCGATGGCGTTACACCGGACATGGATCCCTCGGAAAGCATCGCCTCTATCCTGGTGTATGCCCTGATCGAAAGGAATGCCGTGAACATATGGCCGTCCATGGTCTCGCGGTCCACCAGGAACTCCCGGTCCTGACCCATGGTCCTGCGGTGGTCCGCGAAAAGCCGGTCGATGGCGTCCCTTCTGCGGTACAGTCGATATATGTCCTCCTCGGTCACTTCCTTGTCCGAGGCCAACATGATGCATCCCGCGATGTGGCTCCGGTCCATGAAATTCCTCTCTGCAAGCCGGTTCTCATCCAGCATGCGATAGAGGGTCATCTCCTCCTCCATCTTGAGCTGGGCATCCTGGTATAGGTACAGCCACATGCCCTTGTGCTGCCTTTTTCCGCACTTGATGAGATGCTTGTCGTGGAAGAAGTGCCGGACCAGCGGGATGTCCAGGTCATAGAGGTCGCTGTCCCGGTTGACCGGCAGGACAAAGGAGGTCCTTTGCTGCATGAGTAGGGAAACCAGATCCTCCGAGAAGCTGTCCCTCTCCAGAACCAAAGTGATCCCTTCGCCCCCGATCTCACCAAGGAGCTTGCGCATTGGTCCAAGCTCCCCGACGGGATTGGAAAGCATCCGCACCATGGTCGGCGCCCCGGTATCGGCCGAGAATATCATGGCGAGGTTTATTCTCTGCATGAGCCGGGACTCTTCCGGACTGCGGTCAATGAGGTCGGTCTGCTCTGAACGGGTAAAATAGGCCGACATGCCATAGACGATCTCGTCACCGGACACACACATGCCGTTGAACACCTTGGCCTGTGCTTTCTTATCCTGGCCGACCCGATGAAGCATCTCGGACAGCCTCTTGGGCGTCAAGTCCGGTTTGATCGAATGGATGTTATACAGCTTGTCCCAGGCATTCTGTGCTCTGCGCAAGGGAACATCCCCAAGTACTCTGACCATGGAAAGTGCGTACAGTTCCTGCCAATCATCGGGGAAGGCCGATCTAAGCTGTTCCATCATGTCCGACATGGAGCGGTTGAGCAGGACGGCGTTGCCATACTGTTTGACCACCCTCTCAGCTGTGGGGACCAGCATGCTCTCCTTCTCTTGAAGGCCATTCCTCTCATCCAGTCGTCCCAGATACTTAGACCGCTTCTTTCGTTTCTTCTCTTCCTTGTCCCATATGGTGGTGGAGCGATACACGTAGTAGGCCGAACCGATCCTCTTGATCTCAAGCCCCTTAGCGCCCTGTTCTCGCTGTCCCTTGAGCCAATTGACCGCCCACTCGTCCATTAGGAAAGGTATAGGGTATAAATGATATTAAACAATTGTCACGCGATTATGATATCCAGCATCAAAACATATAGTTAGACATCTCCCTAATTATTCCCTATGGCGGACGCAAATCATTTATAATTAGGGAGGTAATCGACGGTCTCGGACAGAATCTCAGGGGATTCATAAATGGCAACTTCAAGGAAATTGATGGCACTGACCGTTATCGCGGTCCTGTTGGTGGCCGGTCTCGGCGCGGTCGTAATACTCTCGATGAACAACAACAAGAACGATACGAAACCAGTGGACCAGTCGACGACGGTCAGTGTGGTCGATGACCGGGGGGTCAATGTGACGGTGCCGAAATACCCGCAGCACATACTATCGCTGGGAACGGCCTTCACCGAGTGCCTGTATGCGATAGGCGCCCAGGACCAGATCGCTGGCGTTGACAGCACAAGCAAGTACCCAGCGGAGGTTGCTAACAAGACCAATATCGGAAGTGGCTATACCATCAACAAAGAGAGCGTGACCATGTTGCAGCCCGACCTGGTCATAATGTGGAAGTCCTACACCACGACGTTGAAGACCCTGACCGAAATGAACTTGACCGTCCTTGCTTTCGACCCCCAGTCGGTGGCCGACGTCGAGAAGATGATCAATCTGCTTGGCAATGTGACCGGCAAGACTGGTGAGGCGAACTTGGTCGTCACCGATATGCAGACCAGGATAACTGAGGTGCAGCAGAAGGTCGCCAACACCACCAGCAGGCCCAACGTCTACATGGAGCTGCTCAGCTCCGGCGGTAAATCCCCCGGTCCGGGCACCATGACCGACGACGTCATCCGTCTTTCCGGAGGATATAACATCAACGCAAACACCTCCGCCAGGTATACCAAGCTGAATGCTGAGTATGTCGTCGGGCAAGATCCGAAATTCATCGTCCTGGAAACTCAGAACACCAAGACCAATGACGATGTGAAGAGCACCAGCGGATATGGAACGATCAGCGCAGTGGTCAACGACAAGATAATGCGGGTAGACGGTGCATGGCTCACTGCCTCGCCAAGGATCGTCCTGGCGGTCGAGGAGTTCGCCTCCTGGTTCCACCCGGAGCTATTCCCCGCTTAAGAATGATTGAACGGATGGGCGCGATCAAGGCCGCATCGTGGAGCTTTCCTTGCCTCCTTTTTCCACGGTGTCGTCCTACCGCCCCACTCCCTTTTTCGCCACACTTTATGAATGAGTACGCGTTTGCAGGTTGCGCATGACCATGGACCAGAAGGGCATCGAGGAGATGCATTCAAAGAAGCTGCACCGTTGGTGGCTCACCATGGTGTTCCTGACCCTCGCGCTCTTCGGTGTCGCCATCATGGCGATATGTATCGGATCGATCAACATCGCGCCGGACCGGGTATTTGGCGCGATATTCTCCAATGATCTGATCAAGACAATAACTGGCCAGAAGATCAAAGACCCGATCAACTCGATCGTTCTGGAGATCCGTATGCCGAGGATCGTCATCGCCTCACTCGTCGGAGGATCGCTGGCAGTGGCAGGAACGGCCATGCAGGGGATCTTCCGAAACCCGATGGCCTCGCCTTACATTCTCGGTCTTTCCTCCGGAGCGGCATTCGGTGCCTCACTGGCGATAGTTCTAGGATTTTCCGTCGTCAGCGGCTCATTCGCCATTCCGGCGATGGCCTTCATCTTCTGTTTCATCACGCTGTTCATCGTCTATGGGATATCCGCCACCAAGATGGGCGTCCCGGTGACCACTCTGCTTCTGGCAGGGATCGCCGTCGGTTCCCTATTTACCGCCCTGGTCTCGCTGATGAAGTTCTTCTCCGGCGACAATCTCAGCTCCGTCGTCTACTGGATGATGGGCGGTCTGGCGGACAGCAACTGGTCTCAGGTGTTTGTCACCCTGCCATTGGTGGTACTAGGCTCAGCGGCCCTGATGTTCTACAGCAAGGAGCTCAACCTCATGATGGTCGGCGAGGAGCACGCCACCAATCTTGGCGTGAACGTCAAGCGCTCCCGCCTCATGATACTGGTTCTCTCGTCGCTGGTCACTGCGGCAGCTGTATCGGTAAGCGGCATCATCGGTTTTGTGGGTCTGATCATTCCACACACCTTGCGCATCATACTGGGGCCGGACAATCGCATACTGATGCCCGCCTCCATCATTGGAGGGGCGGCGTTCATGATCGGAATGGACACCATTGCCAGGACAATCATTTCGCCTTCCGAGCTGCCGGTAGGGATAATCACAGCCATAATCGGTGCGCCGTTCTTCCTCTGGCTGCTACGTGCGCGCAAACGCGACATATGGGGGTGGTGATCTGAAGATCATGGTGGAAGGGGTCACCTTCAACTACACGAGCGTTCCGGTGCTGGACGGGGTTTCGTTCGATGCCCATGGCGGTGAGGTCATCGGCATCATCGGTCACAACGGTTGCGGCAAGACGACAATGTTGAAATGCATCAACCTGGCGCTCCATCCCGGTGCCGGTATCGTCAAGTTCGACGGCAAGGATACGCTTTCAATGTCGCGCAAGGACATCGCCAAAGAGGTCGGCGTGGTAGCGCAGAACACCGTCATCACCTTCCCCTTCACAGTGCTGGACATGGTCCTGATGGGGCGGTTCCCTTCCTTGGAAAGGTTCGCTAACGAGTCCAAAGGCGACCTGAGGATCGCCATGGATGCGATGGAGGCCACCAGCGTAACCTATCTGGCCTCAAGGCCGATCGATGAGATCAGCGGCGGAGAACGGCAGAGAGTGATCATCGCCCGGGCATTGGCGCAGCAGCCGAGGGCGTTGCTCCTGGACGAGCCGACGCTCCATCTGGACATCAACCACCAGTTCGAGCTGATGGAGCTTATCCGTTCACTGGCCAAAGACAAGGGACTTCTGGTCATAATCGTCTCCCACGACCTGAACCTCGCTGCAAGGTATTGTGATAAGCTTATAGCATTGGACGAAGGGAAGATAGCAGCGGCCGGATCAGTGGGGGAGGTGCTCACTCCGGAAAACCTTGCCAGGGTGTTCAACATCAATGCCGATGTCAGGTTCGAAAAGCGTGTGAACGCCTATGAGATAACGATTCTGGGCACGATCCCGAGGAAATCCGGATCAGACCCGCTCTAGGCAGCTCTCGACGATCCGAAGTCCCCATTCCTTGTTGGCGAGCGCGTGCTGATGCATATAGGTGCCAATGGTCCTTCTCTTGACCAGTCCATCATGCCTTCCGTCAACGCCAGTGCCTCTTGTAACATCGAACGCGTAGGGACCATCTGGCTGGGGGACGAGTTTCGAGTAATGGAACTCATGACCTTTAACGGTCCTGCCCGGGAATAGGAAGTTTTCCCCGGTTCCTTCGCTGATGACATATGACAGGCCCTGCCTTTGTTCGGTAAGTACCGCATCGTGATCAAAGACTCCGGCCATCCTACCCTTCGCCGCCCCGTTAGATATCGAACGGCACAGGGTCATCATCCCTCCGCACTCTCCATAGATCGTACACCCTTCTGAAGACTTTGCCTCAATACCGTCCAGGAAGTCACGGTTCGCGGAAAGGGTTTCCAAGTGCATCTCCGGGTATCCGCCCCCAAGATAATAGCCGTCCGCGTCCGGTAAGGTGTCTCCCTTCAAAGGGCTGAACATTACCAGTTCCGCACCTGCCGCTTGGAGGGATTCCAGGTTCTCCTGGTAGTAGAAGGAGTAGGCGCTGTCGCGCGGCACCCCTATTCTCACGCCTCTGTTCTCCGCTTCTGGGAAAGGTGCATCAATTGGTAGATCTAGCCACCTCCCCTTTTCCGAGATCTCCAGAATTGGGTCCATATCGATGTCCCTGACCAGCCCTTCCACGTCGGCGATGGCCTTGGAGGCATCGATGTCGTCGGGGGTTACCAAGCCGAGATGGCGTTCCGCCAGTCTATTGCTGTCCCGTTCGATGGTGCCGACCACCTTGGTATCGGTCAGCGATTCCACGGCCTCGGTAGCCTTCTGCCGGTGTCTTTCCCCGCTCACCTGGTTCAGAATGACGCCCTCTATCCGGACCTCCGGGTCAAGCATCTTAAATCCCATTACAACTGCTGCAGCACTCTTTGCCAGGCTGCGGGCGTTGACCACCAGAATGACCGATGCGTCAAGGAGCTTCGCGATCTCTGCGGTGCTTCCGGTGTCTCCGGTCGCGGACAGCCCGTCATACAGACCACGGACCCCCTCGATGATCGCGATATCGGCATCCTGGGTCGACCACCCGAACAGATTGCCTATGGTGGCTTTGTCCATGAAGAACGAATCCAGGTTCCTCGAGGGTCGTCCGGAAGCGAGGGTATGGAACATCGGGTCGATGAAATCGGGCCCGACCTTGAACGCCTGGACCGAATAGCGCTTGGATAGTCTGGATATGATGCCGGTCGCGATCGTGGTCTTCCCCACACCGCTCCCCGCTCCGGCAATGACCAGCCTTCTCATGTCGATCCTGTTCTCTTTCTGAGCAATTCCCTGATATCCTCAGGGGCCATCGGTGACGGTATGTTCTTTTTCTTGTTCTCCAGTATGCGCTCGCCGAGCCTCCTGAACCTCTTCGCCTGCTCGCTGTCCGGGGCGCCCTCGATGACGGTCCTGCCCAGGTTCTCGCAATCGCGCACGACCCTATCCCGCGGAACGAAGCCGACCAGCTTACTGCCTATCCTTTCGGCGAATTCGGAGACCGACGATTCCTCATCGTCCACTTCCCGCGAGTTGCACACCATGCCTCCCAGGTCGACACCCAGGTTGTTCAGTCCCCGACATATGTTGTTCGCGGCGTACAGCGAAAGGTACTCTCCCGAGGTCACGATGAACACCTCGTTGGCGAACCCTTCCCTCAGGGGTGCGGCGAAACCACCGCAGACGACGTCCCCGGGGACGTCATAGATGATGATGTCGATCCGGTCGTCGAAGAACTCCTTGTAAAGGGCGTGGACCGCCACGATGATCCCCCTGCCGGCGCATCCGACTCCGGCCAGCGGCCCTCCTATCTCGACGCATTTGACGCCTTTGAATCCATCCGCTACGGAATAGTCCTCATCCTTTCCGCCTTCCTTCTTTTGTTCCAGGAAAGTGGGGATCTTCCTGCCGCCAAGGAGGGTCATCGAACCGTCCGCCTTCGGATCGCATCCGACATACCAGGTGTTCAATCCCCTTTCCGCGAAACCGGCAGCCAGGTTCGCAGATATAGTGGATTTGCCTATGCCTCCCTTTCCGTAGATGGCGATCTGTCTCATCGGTAATCCTTCTCCACGACCTCTCGGATGGTGTTGCCAAGCTCGGAATCGATGATCGAATGTGTGCTCATGACATCGGCATGGGTGGAGATCTCGCCCACCGAGTTCTGGAACCCCTTGTCGAGGTAGTTCCTCAACTCCCTCGGTTGGTCCGTGACCAGGACGTCGTCCCGTCTCAACCTCGGTAATGAATGCGGCAATCCGGCGATTATGCGCACCTCAGCATCGACCGCATCGAGCATATCTGCAGCCTTTTCTCCCGCTATCGGATATTCGTCCAGGCCACCGGTGATCTGGATGTCGGTGATGCCAGATCCTCCAAGGTCTCTCAGGATGTCTTCGCTGTACCTTCTGATCCTCGGGAGTCCCACGGTTCTGTCCAAGTTCGCAATGCAGACCGTCCTTCCCCCCAATTTCCTCTTGGCCATCTCGACAGCGCGAAAGATATCAGCAAACCCATACGCCGTCTCCTTCTTGGCATTGAGCGTCACCGCTATGGTCTGTCCTTCCCTCAAAGCCTTGGTTATCTTCAGCGCCACTGCCAGCTTGGTAGCCCCGTTCGACGGTTCCAGATAGGTCCTGCTGGTGATCCCCCGGTCCTTTTCGATGGCGGTCGCCTTGGTGAGCATGGCCTTCTGCCGTTCGCATTCATGGACCGGTATGAGACCTTTGCTGGCCGCCACCTCCAACACCCTGATGGCCCCGTTGGTGTTGGCTCCGGAGCAGCCGTGGACGTCTACCGGAAGGACCATGGCCCTGATGCCCGCCTTCCTGACCGCACTGTCCAGGTTCTCCCCTATGATCATGCTGGCACAGGTCCCTATGATACCGATTGTCTTGGGGGTGAAATCCCTGTCCACCGTCCTTAGGACATCGATCAGGTTCTCCTCCGCTCCGAAAATGAGGTCGTTCTCCTGCATTCCAGTGGTCATGACCTTGACGCCCGCCTCCTCCAGCCTACGGGATGCCATGAAACCGCATCCCGCCGGTCCGTGAAGTATGATCAGGTCAACGTCCAGGTCCCTGAGGGTGTACATGGCCGCTATGATGGGGTTCGGGCGCGGATGGAGGACCCGGTTCATGTATAACCCTCTTTGATACACCAGAGCATGACCCCTTGAGATCTGGGGATCTCATTTTTATCCATGACTCTGATCATCGTCCCGGGGATATCCTTGGACGTGCCCCTGTCGATGACATAGGCCGCCGTTAGACAATGCGAGCGACTAACCACATCAGCGATCTCGTCCAGGTCCATCTTTTCGCACACCTTGACGGTCACTGGATCGACCACCAGGGACAGTTCCTTCACGCCATAATATTCTTCAAGCATTCTGATGTTCCATTCGATCGATCTGGCCGAGACGCCCGGATTGCGTTCCCTGATGACATCGGCCTCACCTTCCTTATGCACCTCCCCTCTTCCTGGCACACCTTCGAAACTGGATAGCGCTTCGGCTATGAACTTCGGTTCCGCTCCAGCAGCAAATGCCAGCGCGGCGGCCGCATTCAATCCGGTGAGATAACTTGGCGCAAGGAACTTGCTGGAGAGTGTGAAATGAAGGTCATGTCCGTTAACCGTCAAAATGGCCGGGGTCCTCTCTCCGATCCGTAATCCCCCTTCGATGTTCACCCGAACATCACCGCCAGCGCCGAAGGTTGTCACCTCAGCTTCCCTTGGCATCTCTCCCTCGATGATAGGTTTGTCCTCCGCGGCAATGACGATCCGATGCTTTGCAGAGCGGATCATCTGCATCTTGCCGGCATTGGAAGAACGGGTACCTGCGGCGATCGGATATTCCCCGCTGAGATTGGTCACCGTGCCTATGTCAGCCAGCCCAGTCCCTCCCAGGCTGCACTCGAATATCCCGTAGTCCCATTCCCCTTTCATTTTCGATAGCCTCAGGATGGTGGCCGGGGCAATGGACGCCTTCTCCTCCAGAATCTCAATGGTATCGCCCATGGATACCAGACCGCGAGATGTCAAAAGCAACACCCTTTTTCCCATGGAATGGAGGATATGTGCCAGGATATGGCATGATGAGGTCTTCGCCACTGCTCCCGTGACCTCGATGATCGGATAGCCGAAACGGGCAAGTTCCCCGACCGCTTGGTGGTGGGTGAGCCTCCGTTCATAGGATGCCCCGCGGAAGAACAGGTCCGGACAGTGGACCGGGGACACTGCCAGATCGAACGTCTCGTCCGGGGTCTCTTCCAAGACCCTCACCTTGAGCGAACTCAATCTGGATCTGATTCCCGGCGGGCAGTTGCGGTATATGTCGATAGCGGTGACCTCATGACCATTCTCGGCATAGGTCTCTGCCAGGACCCCACCCCCGTGGGTCAGGTCCAGTATAAGGACCTTCACTTTCAGCCCTTCTTGGCCCGCTCCCTGATGCGATCGGAGAGTATATCGGCTATCCTCGGGTCCGCCCCGATCGGTCCGCAATATCGGAAGGTTATTTCCTTTCCTTCCACCGTCATCTTTCCGCCTTTTTCGTCCTTACCCAATCCCAGGACCCCAGGTATGTCCTCGGTCAGATGGATCCCGCTTGCCAGGAAGCAGGGCTGAACATAGATCGTGTCCACTCCCTTTGCCACCAAGACCTTGATACCGTCCATGATGTCCGGCGTGTTGATCTGCATGAACCCGGCTGTGACCGGGCCGAACTCCCGCTTCTTGTCCAGGATGTTTGCCATCTCAACGACTAGGTCCTTGTTGTACTGCAGTTTGCTTCCGTGTCCGACGATAAGTACTCCGGTTTTCATTCCTTCCACCTCATTATTCAGTAAATTACCCCATAATTTACGGTAAGTTAGTGAGAGATGCACTGTTGTGGATATAATGATGGATATTCCCTATTATGGAACACTAAGTGAAAGTGTATGTGATATTAGGGAATAACAAATCATCTCTGCCTCGCGATGTCCGGCCTCATCTTTGCACCTGCGTCACGATGAGCGAGAATAGTTCTGAGGAGATCGCCGGCGGCCTCAGGTTGTCCCCGAACCCGATCGATTCGTTCTCATAGCCCAGGTTCTCGCATACTATGATCTTGCAGGATACGCCTTGAGCCGTGAGTCCGGAAGCGAACCTGGTGATATCGAACATTGGATCGGCCAGAAGGAACACGGCCCGGCCTTTGGTGATCTCTTCTGCCACCTCTTTGGTGACATCCTCCTTTCCTTTGCTATGGACCGAGATGACCAGTCCCTTCTCCAGGGGAAGCTTCAGCCTGGCGAAGGCCAGCTGCATGGATGATACCCCTGGGATGACCTCATCGCCCAGATGGCCCAGGCCGGCCAGCATCGGGTCCCCGGTGGAAAGCACCACCGAGTCCTTGGGAAGCCTTTCAAGATTACCGTAGTCCCTGATCACCTCTATCCGGCATTCCTTCCCGATGTGCGGCTTGGCAAGGAGAATCGATCTTTCCGATCCGAAGATCATGGTCGCCGCCTCTATCGCCTTCACAGCCTCTTTTGTGAGCATTCCCGGGCCGCAGCCCACGCCCACGACGATCATCCGCTGTCCCCCAGGATCTTCCCGTCCCGGCCGACCAGGACCACACGCAGGTCCTCCCTGACGGTCTTGGCGCTATGAAGCGCAGACTCCATCCGTTCCTTCCACCGTTCGTCCATCATCATTTCGTCCACTGTTACACATCCAGTTCCTTCCAGGATATCAGGGTCAAGGAACTTGAGTATCAATCCGGGCATTCCGCAGAGGACCACGTTACCATTCGCTTCCTTGATCGCTTGGCCCATGTTCACCCCTACCAGAACGGATTCCCTTTCCGGGAAAAGGAGGCGTGAATACCTCAATCCGGTCCTTCCGGTGGTCAGTACCACAGGCCCGCCCTGCCTGATCCTTTCCATGACCGATGTCTCCACGTGGTCGTCCCACGGTTCGACAAGACCGGTGGAGCCGAGGATCGAGATCCCCCCGACTATGCCGACCTTTTCATTCATGGTCCTTTTGGCCCTCTCTGCCCCGTTCCTTATCGTCAGATCGAGGTCCGCCCCCTCCAGACCCAGGTCCTTCAGCGCATCGGCGGCCGCCCTTTCGATGCTGATCGACGCATTCCTGCTGACCGCAGCGTCCCCTTCTGACATGCCATTGAACGCCCTGGTCAACCGTCCCACACCCTTACCGTATTTGATCCTGAGCCCCTCGTCCCCTGATTTGGCCAGGCAGACGAACTCGGCTCCCGACGTGGCATCGGTGAGATAGTCCCCGGAATACTTGCTGCAAGTTCCTATGCCCCACATGCCAGCGCAAGGAACGTTCACCCGGAGACCGCAGGAGAGGTCGATCTGGACCGAGTGGACCTCCCGACCTAAGGAAAGGATCGCCGCTTTGCAGGCGGCCGAGGCGGTGGTTCCGGTGGTAAATCCCCGCCGGAGCACTCTACCGGAGGAAGTCAGGACCGCCAGTCCTTCCGCGACCTGCCGGAGGCCTTCCTGGTCCTGGCATCTGTCCGTCCACGCCTGCGGATACTCGAAGCCGGTGACCGGATCACTGGGCATGCTCCCTCTCGCTGAAGATGGTGATGATCTCGTTCAGGGCTGCCACCGCCACCGGGGTCCCTCCCCTCGTTCCCTCGACGGATATGGACGGGACAGGGACCGTGCGCAGCAAGGCCTTCGATTCGGCCGCGTTCACGAATCCCACCGCACAGCCGATGACCAGCGCTGGCCTTTTTCCCTGTTTGATCATGTCGCACAGGACCAGCAACGATGAGGGCGCATTGCCAATGACGATGATGGCTCCGTCCACCTCGTCCTTCAACGCCCCGATCCCGGCGGAGGTACGGGTGATTCCCGTTTCCCTCGATATTTCCTGTCCGTAATCTAGGAAACATTTCACCTGGGAGCGATGACCTTTCTTCTGGATGCCCACCTGGACCATCCTTATATCGACCAAGATCGGCGCTCCTTCGGCCAAGGCCTTCAGCCCGGAATCTATCGGGTCGCCTTCGAAGCGCAGGAGCTTGGCCATCTCGAAATCGCCCACCGCTATGGAGCATCGTTGCTTGATTCGATCCTCTTCGGTGGCCGACCCCAGCGCAGTTCGGGCAAGGGCGCGGCTTCGGGATGATATGGAGAATCCTTCCTTCGTGTCCGCTCCTAGGTCAATATACGTACTTTCTGTCGTAGCCTCTCGGTGTGATGATCCCTCTGACATCGTCCCCCTCCCTCCATGTCCTGCTTTCCGAATTCCCTATGATGACCGTGGAATGCATGTCGACGAACGAATCGTCCTCTGCCAGCGCTCCCAGGTCGGTGATCTTGGTCGTCTCTCCCTGACGGTAGGCGTTCTTCACGATCCCCACAGGCGTGCTCTTCGGCAGCTTCGTCAGCATCTTCTCGACCGTTTCCTTGAAATGCGCCTTCCGCGTCTTGCTCTTCGGATTGTACAGCACCACAGGTACATTCATTTCCAGTGCCAGACCGATCCTTTTCTCGATCAACGCCCAGGGCGTTAGAAGGTCGCTCAGGCTGATGACCATGAAATCACTGGACAACGGAGAACCTAACCGCGAGGCGGCGGCGGTGGCTGCCGTTACCCCGGCGATGACCTCGTACTCCACCTCTATGCTGTTCCGCTCCATCACTTCCAGCACGATGCTTGCCATACCATAGACGCCAGCGTCTCCCCCGCTCACCATGGCCACCTTATGCTCTTTTGCCAGGTCGACCGCCTTCCTGGCCCTTTCGACCTCCTTGCCCATCGAGCTCATGATGACCTTTTTGCCTTCCAATGTGCCTTCCAGCAGGTCGATGTACATCCGGTTCCCAATGACGTATTCCGATTCCCGGATGGCCGCCAAAGCCCGCTCTGTCAGCATATCGATGCTTCCCGGGCCGGTCCCGACGATGAACAGTTTTCCAGTCTCACTTTGCGATCGCGATTGTGACATTCCCCTCTGCCCTCCTCTCCATTACCAATTCATGATGTTTCGAAAGAGCCAACGCCGACGGCTCAGCCACGCCCACCAGGCCGATGAGGCCGGCCTTGGAAGGCGTTACTCCCTGGTTCGAATTGATTGTCTCGTCATCGACGAAGACCAGATCTCCGCCTAGCTCATAGACCGCTTCGATCAGTCCCTTCTCTCTTCTCTTCTTGACCGTGGTGGAGTACGCCAGGACGTCGTCGGCCCCAATGCCCACATCCTTCAACGTTCTGTTCACCAGGTCCACGATCTCTTCCTTGGTCGTTCCGGTGTTGCATCCCAGCCCAACGATGTGGCTTCCCTTTCTGAAAAGGATCGAGACCTTCGGCCCGGCTATGACCACCGCAGGCCCTTCTATCGCATGGACCGGCACATCCCCTTCCAGGAAACCCCTGTTCACCGCTACGGTCGATTTTGGGTTCATTATTGTCAAGCCATGTTCTTCCATGATCATCTCGACCGATGCCTTTCCGTTCGCCTCGGTGGCCGTCGTTATTACCGGTTCGGCCCCGATCCCGGCTAGCCTTTTCGCCAGCTCATTGGCCCCATGGTGCCCTCCGACCAAAGGTATGGCATAACGAAGACCGGACGGAACCACGACGACCGCGGGGTCGGTCCATTTGTCCCGGAGCAACGGTGCGATCTTGCGCACGACGATCCCCATCGCCATGACCGCGACTATGTGCTTGCCTTCCCGGAACGCGTTCTCAAATGCCCTATCGTCATAGAGGACCAGTTCAGCCCCCAGATGCTCGGCGACGAGTGCGGCGTCCTCATCTCCGGCAAAACCGATGACTTGCGCCTCGCTCATGAATATAGCACCGAGTTCTTGTAGCGCTGTTCAGGATCGACTATCCCGCCGATGAGGATCAGGGCCGTCTTCTCGATCCCTGCCTCTCTGGCCTTGGAACAGATATCACCCACGGTGCCTTTGACCACTTTCTGGTCGGGCCAGGAAGCATGATAGACGACGGCCGCGGGCGTGTCCTTGGGACACGTCACCTTATCCATGATGTCCTCCATCTTATCGGTGCCAAGGAAGATGACCAGCGATTCCCCTCGACCAGACAGTTCCGCGATCTTGTCGGACTCCAGTGTGGCTCCGGCCGGCCTGGTCACGATGAGGGTGTCAGACACTCCTTTTAGCGTCAACTGGGTCTTTAGAGCGGCGGCAGCAGCGAACATCGAAGAAACCCCGGGAACGATCTCAACATCGATGCCCATGGCCTTGAGGTCGAAGATCTGCTCCACTATCGATCCGAAGATCGAGGGGTCGCCGCTATGCAGCCTGACCACGCGTTTGCCCTTGGACAGGCCATCTACTATCGCTCTGGTCGTCTCCTCCAGGCTCATGCCCCAGCTGTCCAATTTTATCTCGGCCGGTGATCGGTCGACAATGACCGGATTGACAAGGGAACCTGCATAGATCAGTACGTCTGCCCGCATGACCAGGTCCATCCCCTTTACGGTGATCAAATCCGGATCCCCTGGCCCTGCGCCCACGAATTGAACGATCGCCATATTCATCGCCTCGCGAACATTATCGAGAAATAGTCGCTGTGCTCGGGCATTTCCTCTTCTGTGTAGATCTTCTCTCCTGACATGTAGATCCTTTCCGCCAAGTGGAACTCTCGGTAGCCTTGTTCCTTCAGCTCGAGCATCTTATCCCGAGGATGCCTTACTTTTAGCAACACCATACTCTCAGGCTCTGATCCGTCAGAGACCACGAATCCACCGTTGATCGACAGCCCCGCCACACGAGAGGCGAACGCGGTGATGGAGCTGATCCCTGGCTCCACCTCGAACTGTATCTCTGGATATTTGGCATACATGATGTGGCACAGCCTTGAGAACGTGGAATAGAAACTCGGATCTCCGATCATTCCGAAGATAACCATCCCTTTCTTGGCGAATGGTGCTATCCGTTCGCCCTGGGCCTCTAGCCTCTTCCTTATGAGGTCCTCATCCCCGGTCATCGGAAAGTCGAGGACTTCCGGTTCCACGTGGTCCCTTACCAGTTCATAGGCTATTTTTCCCGGAACGAACACTTTGTCCGCTGATTTGAGAAGCCTCACTGCTTTCAGAGTGAGCAGCTCTTTGTCCCCTGGCCCTAACCCTAGTCCGATCAGCATTTGAATCCCCTACCTTTCCCTGCACCCTACTATGATAAAGACCGGATCGATCGGTTTGAACATCATCGATCCCGCCAGTTGATATGATCTGGCAACATTGACCTGGAGGGCCTCTTTGAAGGTTCCAAGTCTATTCATTGTCGACACCGCGTCCTCCAGCGTTCTGGTTAGGACCGCATTGACCACCACGGTCCTGACCTTCAGTCGGTCAAGCTCCTCCAAGGTCTCCTTCAGCCCTTTGGAACCTCCAAGGAATGCCACATCGATCTGCGGGTCGTTCCTCAGGTACTCCGCGGCAGTGCAATGGTGGAAATCGATGTTCTTTGAACCGGCCTTTTCAGACTCAAGTCTGGCATACGCAATCGCCTCGGCCCGGATATCGACCGCATCGACCTTTGCGCATATCTTGGCCGCCTCGATGCTCACTTTTCCCGTCCCGCAGCCTAGATCTGCGAAAATATCCTCTCTGCGCAATCCCGACTTGAATAGCGAGACTGCGAGAACTTCGTCCTGCGTAGGTCCTCCCGGAAGCGTCATTTGACCCTGAGTTGGATAATACATCCAACTCCTATAAAACATTATTGGATGTATCATCCAATTAGTTCCACTCTGGGTCATTGACTGCAAGGGTTTAGCCCTGTCCAGATGTTAGGGAATAAGATTATAGAATGCTTCAAATAAGCCTCTTCTGTATGTCCTTTTCTGGATAGGTCCGATTATCGGAAACGTCAGGAATTAGGGAGACGAACGCCGGTGTTACCGTTAATGTTAGACGCACGCGGGAAGCGTGTCATCGTGTTCGGGGGCGGGGAGGTCGGGTTACGCAAGGCTCTGTTCTTTGCCCGTGAGGCCGATGTCACCGTAGTAAGTAGGACCTTCGTTCCAGGGTTCGGATCGGTCGAAAAGGAAGTCAAGAGGATAGAATCAGAGATCGGTACCGAGCAGGAAGCATTGATCGACGTTTCCGATTTTGTCATCATTGCCACAGGTGACCGCGAGCTGAATGACAGGCTAGAGGCCAGAGCAATTGGGTCTGGCAAGTTCTGCAATCGAGCGGACGGGATATCGTCGTTCCTCATCCCTTCCGTTGTAGAGCGGCGCAACTTCCTGGTAGCGATATCCACCATGGGCAGGAGCCCCGCGATGTCCCGCTACCTCAGGAGAGAGGTCGAGGCGAACCTCGGCGCGGAGATGTCCCTGATGATCGATCTTCAGGAGGAACTGAGAAAGAAGGCCAGGTGCCTCATTCCAGGCCAGCTGGAAAGGGAAAGATTCCTCTGGAACGTCCTGGGAGATGAATCCATATGGGAAGCGCTAGGTCATGACCCGGACCAGGCTAAGATCATAGCGTTCAGAAAGCTGGAGGCGGAACGTGCAGACCATATTTAGTGCCCATATCACCCACAAGAGCGCCGGTCTTGATCAGATGGAGGCCATCGGCGGCCAGGAACCGGTCGAGATGCTGCACGACATAATGGCCTTGGAAGGGGTCAAGGAGTGCGCCCTGCTCAAGACTTGCAACCGGGTGGAGATCTATACCGTCACCGAGGAGTATGGGACCACCAGAAAGAAGGTGGAGGAGTACATCAACGGATTCATACCGTTCAACAACCATGAGAACCTGGTCCAGTTCCTGACAAATATGGACTCCGTCCGGCATCTCCTGCGAGTATCGAGCGGTCTGGAGTCTATGATAATCGGCGAGGACCAGATCCAGATGCAGGTGAAGGAGTCCTTTGACCGGGCACTTCATGAAAAATGCCTCGGCCCGGTGCTCTCACTGGTGTTCCGAAAGAGCATAAGTGTCGGGAAGAAGGTGAGGACGGAGACCGGCGTCAACAAAGGATGCGTCTCCATCGGGTCCGCCGCGGTCGAGATGGCCGAGTCAAAGCTGGGCAGCCTGAAGAACAAGAACGTCCTGGTGATCGGGGCGGGAGAGATGGCCACGCTGATCGCCAAACATCTGATAGGGAAGGGTCCGGAGACGGTCTTCGTTTCCAATCGCACCTATTCGAGGGCGGTCGAGCTGGCCTGGGCGCTGAATGGAAAAGCGATACGTTTCGACGCTCTCAATCATTTCCTGGCCCAATCGGACGTGGTTCTGGTGGCCACCTCGGCCTCTCACATGGTCCTGGAGAAGCGCCATCTCGAATCGGCCATGTCGTTGAGGGAACAAAAAGGTCCAATGCTGGTGATCGACGTTTCGTTCCCGCGCAACGTCTCTCTGGACATTCAAGAGGTTCCGGATGTCCAACTGTACGATATCGATGGCCTAAGGGACGTGGCACAGGAGAACGTCATGCGCAGGAAAAGCGAAATGCGCAGCGCCGAAAGGATAATCTCCGAGGAACTGGACCTACTGGACAGATCGCTGGAGGAGATGAGGGCCGGGCTGATGCTGAGCCGACTATACCGTAAGTTCAACGAGATACGCGAGAGAGAAGTGATCAAGGCATCGAACAGATTGGCTTCGGGGGAGGATGCTCATGAGGTCATCGATGATTTCGCCAGGTCGCTGATGAACCGCTTCCTGGCCGATCCGACAGAAGTGATCAAATGCGCCACCAGGAATGGGGACGACCGCCTGCTGGACACGACGATGGAATTGTTCAAGATAGAGGGTGATGTAGGTGTTTCCGGAGTGCAGACCGAGAAGATTGCGGATGAATGCCACGGTTCGGGAGATGGTCCGTGAGACCAGGCTGTCGACGAAGGACCTGATAAGCCCCATCTTCGTGGACGAGAACAGTACCAAACCGAAGGAGATCCAGTCCATGCCGGGGGTATTCAACCTTCCGATGGACCAGGTCGTCAATGAAGCCAACCAGGTCTCTCAGCTTGGGATACCGGCGGTGTTGCTGTTCGGCATTCCGAAGAAAAAGGATGAGGGGGGCAGTGAGGCCTGGAGCGCCGCCGGCGTGGTCCAAAGGGCCATCAGGGAGATCAAGAACGGGTCCGATGTGGCAGTGATAGCCGATCTCTGCCTTTGCGAGTATACATCGCATGGTCACTGCGGGGCTGTGAAGGACGGTCAGGTGATGAACGATGAGACGATCGAACTGTATGGCCGCACCGCGGTCGCCCAGGCCAGGGCCGGAGCCGACATGGTCGCTCCAAGCGGAATGATGGACGGTCAGGTGTTCGCCATCCGCAGGGCGCTGGACGAGGCCGGTTTCGAGGACGTGCCGATCATGTCATATTCCGCAAAATACGCCTCGGCGTTCTACGGACCGTTCCGGGATGCCGCCCAATCGACCCCTCAGTTCGGGGACCGACGGACGCATCAGATGGACCCAGGGAACGCGCGGGAAGCGTTGAGGGAGATGGAAGAGGATCTGGTGGAGGGCGCGGACATACTGATGGTAAAGCCTGCCCTGGCATATCTGGACGTAATAAAGGAGGCGAGGGCGAGGTTCGATGCCCCTATCGCCGCCTACAATGTCTCAGGTGAGTATTCGATGATCAAGGCGGCCGCCCGCAACGGCTGGATAGACCATGACCGGGCGATGATTGAATCTCTGACATCGATAAAACGTGCTGGAGCCGACATGATGATCACGTATTTTGCCAAGGATGCTGCGAAGCTGATCAGGGGCGGTAACTGATGAACGAAAGGAGCAACTCCAAAGCATTGTTCGAACAGGCCAAGGAACTGATCCCCGGTGGTGTGTCCAGTCCGGTCCGGGCCTTCCAGCCGTATCCTTGTTACATCAAAGCTGGCAAAGGGAGCAGGATAACCGATGTGGATGACAACGAGTACCTCGATTATTGCATGGCCTACGGTCCTTTGATCCTAGGTCATGCCTACCCGAAGGTCGTCGAGGCCATCAGGTCCCAGGCAGACCTGGGCACCCTATACGGTGCGCCGATAGAGAAGGAGATCGAATTTGCCCGCCTGATCAACCGCTGCTATCCATCCATGGAGATGATGAGGTTCGTGAACTCGGGGACCGAGGCGACCATGCATGCCATCCGATTGGCGCGCGGTTACTCCGGGCGCAAGAAGATCATCAAGGTGGAGGGGGCGTTCCACGGTTCGCACGATGCCGTTCTGGTGAAGGCCGGTTCAGGCGCAACGACCCATTCGATACCAGATTCCGCAGGAGTGCCCGAGGAGGTGACCAGGAACACCCTGATCGTTCCCTACAATGATCCTGATTCAGTGATCCGTTCGATCAGGGAGAACAGGAACGAGGTGGCGGCCATGATCCTGGAGCCGGTAATAGGTAACGCCGGGCCGATTCTGCCCAAGGAAGGGTACCTCAGGCATCTGCGGGAGATAGCCACCGACGAGGATGTGCTGCTGATCTTCGACGAGGTCATAACCGGCTTCAGATTGGCCTTGGGCGGGGCCCAGGAGCATTATCACGTCCGACCGGACATCACCACTCTGGGCAAGATCGCCGGGGGCGGTATGCCCATAGGGGTCTTCGGGGCCTCAAAGGAGATCATGGGCAGGATATCGCCATCGGGCAATGTCTACCAGGCAGGAACTTTCAGCGGCAACCCCATGTCCTTGACCGCCGGCATCGAGACGGTCAGAGAGCTCGCCACGATCGGGCACGAATCACTGAATGCCAACGGCGAGCGGTTGAGGCAAGGGTTGGAGGCGATACTGAACGAGTTCCATGTCCGGTATCGGGTCTCGGGCATCGGGTCAATGTTCCAGGTGTTCTTCACGACCGGCGAGGTCAATAACTATCAGGATGCGAAGAGGAGCGACTCCGTCCTGTTCATGAAGGTGTTCCATAAGCTGTTGGAGAACGGGATATACCTTCCTCCCTCGCAATATGAGACGAATTTCCTTTCCACGGCGCACACTGAATCGGATGTAGATGACACCGTAAGCGCTTTCGCCATGGCACTGGGGGAGGTGACCAGATGATCCTGGGAACTAGGGGCAGCAGGCTGGCAATGGCCCAGTCCGATATGGTCCTGAAGCTGATGAGGGAAAGATATCCGGAGGAGATGATGGAACTGAAGATCGTCTCCACCGTCGGCGATCGCGTCAGAGACCAGCCCTTGGCATCCCTGGGCGGCTTCGGTGCTTTCGTCAAGGAGCTGGACAATAAGATCCTCTCGGGAGAGATCGACATCGCGGTGAACAGCCTGAAGGATATGCCCGTGGTGCCGACGGAAGGCACCGAGATAGCCGCCATCCTGCCCCGCGGGAATGTGGAGGATGTGCTGGTCTCGACCGTCCCTCTCGAGCGCATGCCGCCAGGTTCTGTCATAGGCACGTCCAGCGTAAGACGCCGCTGTCTGCTCCTTAACCTGCGGCCAGACCTGGTGGTCAAGGACCTCCGGGGCAATGTGCCGACCAGAGTGGGAAAGATGAGGGACGGGACCTTCGATGGCATAGTCCTGGCAAGGGCTGGAATAGAGAGGCTGAACCTCGACTGCAAGATGTACGTCCTGGACCCGGAGCAGTTCATCCCCGCCGTCGGGCAGGGGGCGATAGCCATAGTGTGCAAGGAGGGTTCTCCGTACTCACGGATGCTGGCGGCCTTCGACGATGCGGACACCAGGACATGCGTGGAGGCGGAACGGTACGTGATGAGGTCGCTGGGAGGGGGGTGCTCGATCCCTATCGGGATCTGGGCGACAAAGAGCGACATCTCGCTCCGTCTGCGCGCCATCGTCATGGACTCGGATGGAATGACATCCTTCCGTCTGGACCGCTCGATCGACATTGGATCACTGGATGAGGGCCTTGATTCGGTGTCCAAAGAGCTCTTGTATGCCTGGGAGTTGGTCAAATGAGGATCAAAGGTGAGGTTTACCTGGTGGGTGCCGGTCCCGGCGATATGGAACTGATCACCGTCAAAGGAATGCGACTCATCGGGGAGGCGGACGTGTTGGTTTATGACTCGCTGATCGGCATGAAGCTGCTGGATTCTGCCCGTCCGGATGCGGAACTGATCGACGTGGGCAAGCGGGGTTCATTCCACAAGGCGGAACAGGAGGAGATCAACCAGATACTTGTGGACAAAGCAGCCGAAGGGAAAATGGTGGTCCGGCTGAAGGGCGGGGACTCCTTCCTGTTCGGCAGGGGCGGGGAAGAGGCGGAGGCACTTCGGGCGGCCGGAATAGCCGTGCACGTGGTGCCTGGTGTTTCCGCATCGTTGTCCGTTCCGGCCCTGTCCGGGATCCCGGTGACCCACCGCGATATGGCCTCGATGGTCACCATAGTGACCGGTCATGAATCCGCCCTGAAGGACTCGGAGGTCCTGGACTGGTGCAACCTGGCTAAGCTCGGGGGTACCATCGTGATCATGATGGGCATGTCCAACCTCGCCAAGAACATGGAGCGGCTGGTCTCAGGTGGGATGGATCCCGAGATGCCTGTCACCGTCATCGAGAAGGGAAGCACGCCCGAGCAGAGAACGGCATGTTCGGACATCTCCCACATCGCGGCGGAATGCCGTACCCGAGGGATATCCTCGCCCGCGGTGATCGTGGTGGGAAAGGTGGCCGCCCTCGGCAAGACCCTGGGGGATCTTCGTTGACCACCATCGCCATCCTGAGGCCTTCCGACCGAATGGAAGAGTCGGTCGATCTGGCCAGAAGTATGGGGTTCGACACCGTGTTCGCCTCGCCCATCGACCTCAAGACGAACGACACGCCGGAGTTCGCCGCCTTCCTCCAGGGCCTGGCGAACGGTGATGTGGATATCGTCGTTCTAACCTCGTCCACCGCCGTCAAATCGACGTTCGAACTGGCAAGAAAACATGGCCAGGTGGAGGAGCTCAGCCGAGGGCTGCGCCAAATAAAGGCGATCGCCATCGGTCCGGTGACCGCCAGGGCTGCGGAGAACGAGTGGATCAAGGTCGACACACTTCCCGAGAAGTTCACCTCGGAAGGGTTGGTGACCCTGCTGGCCAAAGAGCACATCGAAGGCAGGCAGATCGTTATCTTGCGGTCCGATCAGGGCTCCGAGGTCCTGAAGAAGGGGCTGGTCGGTCTGGGGGCGAGCGTTCAGGAGATAGTGGTCTACAAGCTGTCCAGGGTGAAGGCGGGACGGCCGCTGCTGGACGCCTTCTACAAAGGGGTCCGGGGGGACATCGACGTGTTCGCATTCACAAGCTCCATGTCCGCCAAGTCGTTCATTGACGAGGCCAGGAAGCACTACACCGATGAAGAGGTGGACGACATGCTGGATTGCGCGATCGTGGCGGCCATCGGCGAACCGACGAAGCAGACCCTGGAGGACATGGGGGTAAGGGTGGACGTGATGCCAGAGAAGGCGACCTTCGAGGATCTTCTAAAGGCCGTCGCCAGCTCTGTCAAGGGAGAACGGTCCAAGGTCCGATCCAGTCATTGAGCGAATGGATCGGATATGTCACGAAGGGAACGGAACCGGTCCTTTCAGCATCCATATTTACTTCACTTCGAAGCATTCCCGGAATACCAGGATCACTCATGCTCGTGCTTGTGGTCCACCGGTTCACCCGACATCAGCACCGGTTTGCCCTGGGTTATTCCCTTTATGCTGTTGATCGCCTCGGAGAGCTTGGTCACTTCCTTCATGGAACCATGAACGACGAGCACCTCAAGACATTTTTCCGTATCCAGATGGATGTGGATGGACGATGATATTATATGGTGATGTTTATGCTGGACGGCCATCAACCCTTCGTTGACGCCGCCTTTGGTATGATCGTACACCAGCGTGATGGAGCCCACGGTATGGGCCTTGTCATCTTTCAGGGTCTCTTCTATTAGCATCCCTTTTATCAGATCACGGATGGCCTCAGAACGGGTGGCATATCCTTTTCTTTCGATGAGCTCATCGAAGCTCGTCAAAAGGTCAGGTTCGACAGAGACGCCGATTCTGGTTACGTAATCCATGAAGGCAAAAAGAGGTTACCTGATAAAATAACTTTCATCTCGAACCCGGCCTTGCCCATCTGATACCATCTTTGCATGACCGAGGTGAAGCAATGAGCTGCTTCTTTCACTATCCCATTGCTTCTAGCGTAACAATTCCTCCAACGCCTCGTCAACGTTGAGAGGGGGTACGAACGACCTACCGGTCCTTTCTGCCCACGACTCCATCAGCCTGGAGAAGGAAGGCAGTTCAAGCCTGGCCTCTGCCAGCATCTTCTTGTCCTTGATCAGCTTGCGGAAATCGCCATCGAACAATATCGTCCTCTTCAGAACGATGACCCGGTCGGTGAGCTCGAACGCGACCGAAAGATCATGAGTAGCCAGGACGATCGTCTGGTCGAGAGAGTCGAGCACGTTCACCAGGTCCCTCTTGCCCTGCGGGTCCAGATTGGCCGTCGGCTCATCGAGCAACAGGGTCGGGGGA
This sequence comes from Methanomassiliicoccales archaeon, assembly GCA_036504055.1. Taxonomy (NCBI): domain Archaea; kingdom Methanobacteriati; phylum Thermoplasmatota; class Thermoplasmata; order Methanomassiliicoccales; species Methanomassiliicoccales archaeon. The sequence goes on from DASXVU010000012.1 coordinate 54,924, forward strand.
GACATCGCCAGCAAACCAGCAATGGCCACCCTCTTCTTCTCACCGGTCGATAGGCGGTGAGGCACCCGGTTTCCGTATTCCTCCACCCCTGCCTGGCGCATGGCATTCCTCGTCCTCTCCACCACCTCGTTCTCTGGCAATCCCATGTTCAGCGGGCCGAAGGTGACGTCCTCGAACACCGTGGGCATGAAAATCTGATCATCGGGGTCCTGGAACAGGAGGCCGACGTTCTTCCTTGCCTCCGGTGCCGACCTCTTGGTGAGCTCCACACCCCCTATGGATGCCTTTCCCTCGGTGGGAATGAACAGTCCCGCCATTATGTGAAGGAGCGTGCTCTTTCCGGCGCCGTTAGGTCCCACCAACGCCACCCTTTCGCCCTTACCGATGGCGATATCTAATCTCTCGATCGCGTTATCCGATTCTGGATATCTGTAGGAAACACCTTCCAGCCTTATGGATTCCATAATGATCCCCCATGCTGAAGCATTATCGACGATAGGCATACCAGTACGAACATCGATGCGAATACCGCGTCTTTTGCTCCAACCTTGCTCTTCCTCAACGTTCTCACGTTCCCGGAATATCCCCGTGTTAGAAGCGCATCATAGATGTCGGTGGCTCTTTGGCTGGAGCGAACGAACACCATTCCGACGGTATTGGAGATGGTCTGGAATGCTCTCTTCTCGAACAGGTGCTTGCCACCGCTAAATCCCCGGGCCTTCCTCGCCATCTTCATCCGGTCAGATTCATCGCGCAATATGAAGATGAACCGATAGGTGAACAATATCAGGATCGCCAGTAGCTTCGGCATCCTGAACCACCGGAATGCCGACATCATTTCGAAGAAAGGTGTGGTGGATACCAGCAGGATCAATGCGAGGACCGAGGCGGATATCCTTACCGCCATGGCCAACGCGTTCCAGGGATTCGACGTCAAGAAGACCGTGATCGCCGCAAAGATGATGAAGGGAACCGCCAAAATGAAGTTCTCGCCGATGTGGTGCATCGGGACCCTAGAGACGATACTAAGGATCAGCACGAATGCCAAGATGAACAGCAGGGCGGTTATGTTCTGCAGAAGGGCGGTCACCACCACGAGGAAGATGGTTGATGCCAGTTTTACCCTTGGATCGAACCTGTAAAGAGTGGAACGGGTGGCGAACCGGTCAAGTTCATCGTGTTCGGACACTCTGTCATCCTCTCATATTTTCCTTGCTGATCGGTCTTTCGACCTACGCTTCACTTTCCCGGTCGGGTTTCATCGATCTTGCGGTCCTGGACCTCTTGACCGCCCAGTATGCCATGATCGAGATCAATATGATCCCAAATCCGATGATGCCGGCGAGCAATACTCCGCCATAACCGTTACCGTAACCGAGGATCGATGTGAAGAGCGGTTCGATCTCGTGGACACCAGCACGTTCCATGGTGACCTCGAGACCATCGCCGTAGGCAGCCGAGAATGAGAAGAAGCCGATGAGCCCGACCGCGAAGGCCAGGATGATGCCGAACGCTGCTTTGACATAGCCCTTGGCCGGGATGCTCTTCGCTCCCGCGATCCCGTCTTTTATCCTCAGAATGCCCGGTGAGACCTTGGCCAGATACAACACTACGCCGCCGGTTATCGCCGCCTCTCCGATCCCGATGAGGACGTGATATCCGAACATCGCCGGTATCGCAAATCCAGCCGAGATACCATAGGCCCCATTGGACAGTTCGTAGCTGAGGGACAGTTCGAGGGCGCAGGCCAGCGCCGCCATGACCACCGATAGCCATGCCGCCAAAAGCATGCCGACCTTGTCCATCCTGCCGGATAGGAACCTGGTCGTGGTCCAGCCGATGAACGGGGCTATGACCGCCATGTTTGCCAGGTTGAGGCCCAGCGCGGTTATTCCGCCATCTCCGAACACAAAGCACTGGATCACCAAAATGGCCGTGATCACAACGATCGCGGCATAGGGCCCGAGCAATATAACCGCCAGCGTGGCGCCGATCAGATGACCGGTGGTCCCGCCGCCCACCGGGAAGTTGAGCATCTGGGCGACGAATATGCCCGCGGCAAGCATGGCCATGAACGGAATGGCCCTCTCATCGATGTTCTTGTTGAGCTTCCAGATCGCGATGGCGATGACAGGGACCGCAACGATCCATCCGAGGATGAGGACTTCGGGGGACATGAGGCCATCGGGGATATGCATGCTCTGATCTCCGTAGCACGATTGTGCCATTCGTGTTCTCTCCTCATGCCACCATCCTATATATGAATTGGCGTAACAAGCTTCTGAATATTGTGTTATTTTTTGGGGTTTGCGAGTTCTGTTTTCAGTCAACCAACGTAGCTACGGTTAGCCCATCTCGATCTCATTCAACGAAATGGTGAGTTAACCTCATCACATCGCGGTAAGGGACCACTCCGAGTATCTTCTCGTTCTCGTCCACCACCGGTATCGCCCGGAAATCATACCTGGAGAACAGTTCCGCTGCTTCCTTCAATGTGCTGTTGGGGCCAAGGGCGATCACGTTCGTTATCATCACATCCTGGAGCAAAGCTTCATCCGGCGCTTCCAGCAGCTCTTTGATGTCCAGCACGCCGAGTAACTTATCGTTTTCGTCGACCACATAGAAGTACATGACCACCATCTTGCCCTTGGCCAACTTTGGGTAATCGTTCTGGATATCGTCAGTGGTCTTATCTCCCGGCGCCCTGATGAACCGTGAGGTGGCATAATTGATGGCCTTTTCCTCCACCTTCTCCATAATGGAGCGGACCTTGGTGGCGAGGTTCGGGTTGATCTTGGCCATGAGCGTCTCGGCCTCATTACGGGGTAGTGCGCTCAACAGATCGGCAGCCTGTCCCGAGGTCATCTCATCAATAAGTTCGACCACGCGGTCCTTCTGCATGTTCGAGACCATTTCTCTTTGAACGTTTGGATCGATCTGTTCCAGCGTATCGGAGGCGTGTTCTGTTTCCAGCTGATCGAACACGATAAGCCTTTGGTAATGGTCGAGTTCCTCCAAAATGTCAGCCACATCTGCCGGTTGCATTTCGGCTAACTTTTCCTTGAGTATCTTGAGCTTGACCTCACCCTTGAACGAGGACATGTTGGGAGGCAAAGGCTGAACGATCGTCCAGGGGATCATGTTCTCATGCATCTTATCGGCCGCCTGTCTCAAATCGGCTGTTCTCCTGAAGCCCAACCTCCTCCATCTTCCATAGCGGCTGGAATCCACAGCTGTCACATACAACCGATCATTACGCGAGATCAGCTGGAGGTCGTAAACCACTTCGACCTCCGTATCCTCGAGGTCCAATATCTTCTTGTCCAGGATGTGATCCTTTAATAGAAGTGCATCTTCCTGCGGTTCGGCCTGGAAGTATTTCGGATCATCGATTCCGATCACGACCTTATCCTTTTCAAAGGATACTACCTTTTCCCAGGGCACAAGCAACGCCGGGTTGCCGAAAGGACGGATGACAACGATCTGGGTCACTTCTGGGATGGCTCCATTCCCCCTGATGACCAGGTCATTGAGCTTTCCGATCTTCTTCCCCTTCCATTCCACTCGGCTGTAAAGGATCTCGCTCAGGTTGTAGCTCTTATCGGATTGTGCTCTGTTTCCATTCCCGTTCATTTTGACCGCCCCTAAATTGAAGTAAAGAACTTGAAAGCGAGAAGAAGCAACATCCCGATCAGATACAACCTCAACAGTAGCAACGCCCACTTCACCTGTTTGGTCATCTTGATCCTAGGTGTTTTGTACTTCTCCGTGATCTCCACGAATGGCCTTAACCTGTCCCGCAGAAAGCCCCGGATAATGCCGGTGGGTTTTTCCTCATCCATTTAACCACCTCCTAACAGACCGGGGAAAAGCGTGGTCAATGCGTACATGGTCGAAAGTGCGATGATGAGCGCCACGATCCCGAACCCTATTATGTTCTGAAATCTGGTGTTCTTGTACTTGCCCATTAGCTCCTCGCTGTTCAGAAGAAGAAGCAAGAACACAAGAGCGGCCGGAAGCAACGTCACAGCGATCACCTGGACAAATAGGGTGACTGTCACCAGGGTCGCCTGGGTTGAGAGGAGCACGACCCCACCCGCGGTGACCAGCATGAAGAAGTAGAAAATGTAGAACCAGGGAGCCTCACGGATCTTGTGGTTTAAGGAATGGGCCCATCCGAAAACTTCTCCGACCGCCCAAGAGCTAGCCAGAGAGATCGCTATCGCTCCGAGAAGACCGGCGTCGAACAGACCAATCGCTAGGAACGTGCCGACCCAATAGTCAATGCCCTGCAATGCAACGGCGGCCTGGGCTGCGCTTCCGATGTTCTGCCCGTAGAGTAATGTCCCGGTCACTATGATCAAGAACACGGCGACGACCACGGTCAAGATAGCGCCCATGGCGGTATCCATTTTGCCGAACGGGATGTCCTTCTCTTTCATTCCCTTGTCGACCACTGAGGATTGCTGAAAGAACAGCATCCAAGGGGCGATGGTCGTTCCGATGTTCGCCATAAGCAAAAAGAACAGCGCGGCCAGCGGTCCCGCAGGAATGTTCGGTATCACCCCACCCAACACCGTTGATACATTGGGGTGCACCAGGAACGCGGCCGGAACATAGATGAGGTTGAGGACGCACAGGACGAGAACGATCTTTTCCCAGGTCCAATACTTACCATTCATGACCAGCAATATCATGAATACCGATACGACCGCCACAGTGATGACCGGTGGAATTCCGAAAATGCTCAGTGCCGCGGTCATTCCGATGAATTCGGTGATCAGCGTGAGCCAATCGGTCAACGCTAGGTCGGAAAGCGAGAACCAGCCCCAGAATGAGCCGAATGCATCGAAGATCGCCTCCGCATGGCCGCGTTTAGTCACCGCTCCTAACCTCACGGTCATTTCCTGCACGAAGTAAGCAATAGGACCTAGTAGAATTAGGAACCAGATCAGACTGTATCCGTATTGGGCGCCGGTCACGGAGTATGTGGTTATTCCACCAGCATCATTGTCGGCCACCATGACGATGATCCCGGGACCTGCCATTAGCAGATAGATCTTGAGGGTCTTGATGAATTTTCGATAGCGATAGTATGAACGGGCCCCTAAGGAGATGCTAGAATTCCTCGATTTCCCAAATTCCCCGGACCCTTCACCCTTTTTCCTTTCCCACATCTATTACCCTCCTAGCCATTCAGAAAGGACCCTTGCTTCTCAGGAGGTTTCGGGGTGTGTGAGATTTGGCAATAGTGGTTGGGGCTATTGATCGAACACGCTCCTAGTCCAGTTTTGGCTCCGTAGAACGTAGAGTGAATGGCCGGGTCCGGTCACTCAGCTGCTTCGGGCAAAGCCTTAGTCCGGCAATGCCTACTTTACCCATTGGCATCTTTCGACGTTTCTGGGCAGCAGCCTATGTTTTTACGGTAACCTCACCTAACAAGGTGTTCTTGTCTGGCTTCATCAATGCTGATGAAGTAGAGGGGTATTGGAGATTCGCTATTTAATAGCGAGGTATCACCAGAAAAATACCTGAATAGACGGCGATTTCAGAGAATTACCGGACCGCATCTTTAGGTCAGAACTCACTTTTTCCGGCTGCCTGATTTAAGCTCCTTTACGAAATCCCGGATTTCGTGAGGCTTGACCCCGTCGATCATCCTGGAAAGTATCGCCGAACCGACGATCACACCGTCCGCCCCCATGGCGGTGATCTCTTCGACGTGTTCCTTCGTCGAGATGCCGAATCCCACCGCCAGCGGCAGGTCCCCTGCAGCCTCCTTGGCCCTTTCGATCAGGGTCGGCAGATTCTCGCTCAGTTCGCCTTTCGCCCCAGTCGTGCCCAGCCGGCTGACCAGGTAGAGATATCCGCTCGACCGTCCGGCGATATGCATCATTCTGTCCTCGGAAGTGGTCGGTGCTATCAGCTGGATCAGATGGATGCCCTCGTTCATGCAGAGCATCTCCAGGGTCAGTGATTCCTCCATGGGCAGGTCGGCCACGATAAGCCCGTCCGCCCCCGCTTCCTTGGCCTGCCTGACGAACTCCTCCTCGCCCATCCGGAAGATGGGGTTGTAGTAGCCCATCAGCACGATCGGGACATCGCATTTTTCCCTTACCCGGGCGGTCAGTTCCAGGACCCTCTTCGGGGTCACTCCGGCCCTCAACGCCTCGTCGCTCGCCTTCTGGATGACCGCCCCGTCGGCCATGGGGTCACTGAACGGGACGCCGATCTCTATGACATCGGCACCGCCCTCGGAACATGCGAGTATGTAGCTCAGCGATGTCTCGAAGGAAGGAAATCCTCCGGTAAGGTACACGATCAATGCGCTCTCATCGCGCTCCTTGCAGTTACGGAACGCTTCCTCCACCCGGCCCGCCGTCCCCGACCGGTCGTCCGGTCTATGGCAACGCTTTTGCACAGTCATTTGATCAATCCCATATTGAACACTGTCTCGAGGTCCTTGTCCCCCCGGCCGCTTACGGTGATGACCACGACCTGGTCGGCGTCCATCTCCTTGGCCCTCTGACAACCAGCATACACCGCATGTGCCGATTCGAGGGCAGGTATTATGCCTTCCAGCCGGGACAGTTCGACGAAAGCTTCGAGCGCCTGCTCATCGGTGATTCCTACGTACTCGGCGCGCTTAATATCTTTCAGGTAGGAGTGCTCCGGACCGACCCCGGGGTAGTCGAGACCGGCGGCGATGCTATGCGCCTCATGCACCATCCCGTCCTTGTCCTGGAGCAGATAGGACTTCGAGCCTTGGAACACGCCTACCGATCCGGCCGAGATCGAACAGGAGTGTTTCCCCGTCTCGATCCCGCATCCGGCCGCTTCGGCCCCCAGGAACTTCACGCCCCTGTTCTTGATGAACGGATGGAAGGTCCCGATGGCGTTGCTGCCGCCGCCCACGCAGGCCACGAGCAGGTCCGGGAGCTTCCCCTCCTGTGCCTTCAGTTGCCTCTTGATCTCCTTGCCTATGATGCTCTGGAAATCGCGCACCATCATCGGATAGGGGTGCGGACCGGCCGCCGTCCCGAACATGTAGTAGGTCGTCTCGACCGACGCGGCCCAGTCCCGGAACGCCTCGCTTATGGCATCCTTGAGCGTCCTGGAGCCGATCTGGACCTCGTTGACCTTGGCCCCCATCAGGCGCATGCGGAACACGTTCATCCGCTGACGCTTGACGTCATCCGCGCCCATGTAGATCTCCGCATCCATGCCCAGGACCGCCGCGGCCATGGCGGTTGCCGTGCCATGCTGCCCGGCACCGGTCTCGGCGATGATGCGTTCCTTGCCCATGCGCTTCGCCAGGAGCGCCTGACCCATGACGTTGTTGAACTTGTGGGCGCCTCCGTGGGCAAGGTCCTCCCTCTTCAGGTAGATCTTGGCCCCGCCGTACTTCTCCGTTAGGCGTCTGGCGAAATAGAGCGGCGTCTCCCTGCCGCCGTAGTTGACATTGTACCAGCTGAGCTCGTCCTGGAATGTTTTGTCGTTCTTGACCCTTTCATATGTGGCCTCGAGCTCTATCAGAGCCGGCATGAGTATCTCCGGGACGTACTGTCCGCCATACTCGCCGAACCTCGTTCTGTCAGACATCAGTGAACACTCCTTGCGTTTGAGATGAACATCTCGATCAGGTCTATGGACTTGCGGCCGCCGGTCTCCACTCCGGACGATACGTCCACGGCGAACGGATGCACCGCCATGATGGCATCGACGACGTTGCCTGGGTTCAGTCCCCCCGCCAACACCACTGGGAACGGGTCCACTGCCTCCACGATCTCGGCGCTTACGGTCCAATCGTGTTTGACCCCGTTCCCCCCGAACGAGGGGGAGGCAGTGTCGAGCACCAGCCCTGAGCATTTCCCGACCAGCTTCTGGGACCGCTCCAGTTCGTCCCCCCAGCCCACCGGTTGAAGCGCCCATACATCGCATGGGACCGCGTTGGCGATGGCCTCCACGTCATCCACCTCCATCACCGAGTGAAGCTGGAGCACGTCCGGTTTCAGGACCCTGACGATCTGCTTCAGGACCTCTTCGCTCTGGCAGGTGGTGACGATGACCTTCTTGCACTTCGCCATCGACATCAGCTGCTCCGCTCTGGATATGGTGAGCTCCCTCCGGGAATTGGTCTCGACGATGAAGCCGACGTAATCCGCCTTGCGCGAAGAGATGATGTCCTCTTCCCTGAGCATTCCGCAGACCTTCACCTTGATCATCTTGGCACCACCAGGCCTCTGAGCCGGTTCTCCGGGTCCGCTGACGCCGCCAGCTCGGTCCCTATCAGGACCCCGGCCGCCCCGCTTTTACGGATCTCCTCGACCTGTTCCCGGGCGGAGATACCGGACATCACTATGATCGGTCTTGTCTTGTGTGCCAGGTTGTTCAGGAGCCTGACCCCCTTGCCATCCTCGATGGCCATGGTCCTCAGGTCCCTTTGGTTTATCCCGACGACGTCTGCCGAACTCTTGAGGCATTGCAGCAGCTCGATCTCGTCCGCCGCCTCGAGCAGCACCTCCAGTCCCCGGTCATGGGCATGCCCGATGAGGGCATCCCTCTGTACCTTGACCATATGGGAGGAGAACAACCTCTGAATGAGAAGGATGGCGCTGGCACCGTGCCTGGCGGCCGCCTCGACCTGATTCCTGGAGATCACGAAATCCTTCATGATGACCGGGACGGGATGTGACGATGCCTCGTCCAGCAACCCAAGGCTGCCCTTGAAGAACTTCGGTTCCGTGAGGACCGAAAGGGCGGTGGCGCCGCCTCTGAGGTAATATGCGATAAGCTGTCCCGGGTCATGAAGGGCGATGTTGCCGTTGGAAGGTGAGGCCAGCTTCACCTCGGCGATGATCGGGAAGTGTTTAGAGCACTGGAGCGCCTTGGCCAGGGACCGGCGCACCGGACGTATGTACGGAGTGGCCGCCTCGATGTCGTAATAGTCGGACGCCACCAATAGCTCGGCGTTCCTTACCAGCCTTTCCAGTGTGTCTTCCGGCATCACTGCTCAGCCCTGCTCATCTCTATGAACTCGGTCAGAATCCTCATGGCCTTCCCAGAATCGATGGACATGCTTGCCATATCGATTCCCTCCTCGATATTCTTAACCCTGTCGCAGGCGAAGAGGGCACTTGCGCTGTTGAGCACCACCATGTCCCTTCTTGGTCCCGGTGAGCCGGAAAGCACACGGCGGGCCGCCTTGGCCGACAGGTCCGGCGTCAGTTCGGAGATCACTTCCGGCCTCGGGGGATCGAACCCTAGGGATTTTGGGGCGATCTCGATCTGCTCGGTCCTGCCGCGGTCGAGCAGCACCGCCTGGGTCGTACCAAGTGTCGACACCTCATCCATACCAGGGAACCCGTGGACCACGAGCGCACGCCGGATGCCCAGCTCGTTCATTATGCCAGGCACGATGTGCAGCAGCTTTGGATCGTAAACTCCCATCAGCTGCATCCGGTCCGCCTCGACCGGGTTGATCAAAGGGCCGATGATGTTGAAGACCGTCTTGGACCGGAGCTCTTTCCTCACAGCGGCGACGTTCCTCATCGCCGGGTGGTAATGAGGGGCGAAGAGAAAGGTCATGCCTATCTCGTCCAGCATCTTTTCGGCCAGTTCCGGTCCGATGATCGGGTTCGCGCCAAGCGCGGTAAGCAGGTCAGCGCTTCCGCAGACCCCTGAGCTGGACCGGTTGCCGTGTTTGGCCACTGGCATTTCACATCCGGCAACGACGAAGGCGGAAATGGTGGAGACGTTAAATGTGCGGAAGGAGGCTCCCCCCGTACCGCAAAGGTCGGCCACCGTTCGGTGCCTAGTATGCACCTTGACGGAGGCGGCCGCAAAGGCTTCCGCGAAAGCCCTGATCTGCTCGGGGGTCTCGCCCTTTACGGCCAACGCAGTGAGCGTGGTCAGCATCTCCTCGTGCGACGCCCTGCCGGAGACCATGTCCTCTGCCAGTTCTGATATGCTCGTTCGACGGATATCGGTTCTGGTCATTGATTCGATCATGCTCAGCACCTCGCACCGGCGATGAAGTTGGCCAACATGCTCTTTCCTTTGGGGGTAAGGATCGATTCCGGATGGAACTGGACCCCTTCGATCGGATACCGGAGATGCCTGATGCCCATTATCGTGCCGTCCGCGGTGCGCGCGGTGACCTTAAGGTCCTCTGGCAGTTCCTGATCTACCACCAGGGAGTGGTACCGTCCCACCGTGAGCGTATCATCGAGCCCGGCGAACACCCCTTCACCGTCATGTTCGATGACCGATGTCTTGCCGTGCATGAGCTCCTCTGCCCTCGTCACCTTTCCACCATAGTAATGGGCGATGCCCTGGTGTCCCAGGCAGACCCCAAGCGTGGGAACCGATCGGCAGATGCCGGTCAGCGCCTCGGCGCAGACCCCGAAATCACGTTTGACCCCCGGGTGTCCCGGTCCAGGCGAGATCATTATGGCGTCCGGGTCGAACCGGTCTATGCCTTCCATGTCGATGGCGTCGTTTCTGACCACGGTTACCTCCGGACCTAGCTCTCCCATGTGCTGCTTCAGATTGTAAACGAATGAATCGTAGTTATCAAGCAACAGGATCCTCATGCTGTCGCCCTCCTATTGCATGCCTCGATGGCCTTCTTGACCGCGCTGAGCTTGTTCTCGGCCTCGACGAACTCCTTGCTCGGATCGGAATCTGCTACTATGCCGGCCCCTGCCTGGATATAGATATGATCGTCGGATATGAACGCGGAACGGATGGCGATCGCGGAATCCAGGTTGCCGTTCAAAGAGATGTATCCCACCGCCCCGGCATAGGGTCCCCGGGAGCTTGCCTCCAATTCCTGGATGATCTCCATGGCCCGGGGCTTCGGAGCTCCCGAGACCGTCCCGGCCGGAAAGACCGCGCAGAACGCATCGAAGGAGGTCAGGCCCTGTTCCAGTGTCCCCTGCACCTTGGAAACGATGTGCTGGACATGGCTGAACTCCTCCACCTGCATGAACACTGGAACATGCACCGAACCAATCTCGCAGACCTTGCCGACATCATTCCGGGCCAGGTCGACGAGCATGCAATGCTCCGCCTTTTCCTTCTCGTCCGACAGCATCTCCTCCCTGTAGGCGCGCTTTTCCCTCGGGGTCGTTCCCATCGGCCTGGTCCCCGCTATCGGGAAGGTGATGACCTCTCCCTTCCTGACCGTCACCAGCGTTTCCGGGCTGGATCCCAGTACGACCCGGCCATCGAAATCGAAATAGAACATGTAGGGGGAAGGATTCAGCTCCCTCAGGGCCCGGTAAAGGTCCAGGGAATTACCTGAGCACATCGAGGAGAGGGAACGGGAGGCGACGATCTGGAACGCTTCGCCTGCAGCGATCCTGTCGCGACAGATAGAAACGATCTTCTCGTATCGCTCCTGGGGCATCGAAGGTACCAGCTCCCCGGTCCGGAACGGTTCGTCTCCGGCCTCTGGGATACCGGCGGCGAGAAGCAGCTTCAGTCGATCGGCCCCATCCACCGAGAAGTAGTAGGCCTGGAAGCTGGAATGATCGAAGATGATCCCTTCCTTGTACATGCCCAGTTCGAAGTCCGGGAAATTCGATCCTCCGATCATCCTGGTTGAAGGCTCTATGAACCTGGCGAAGTCGTATGAGAAATATCCGACCAATCCGCCCAGGAACGGGAATCGCTCGTCCTTTATCGGGTCCTTCGAGGAGAGGCAATTGAGGAATGCGATGGGCTCATCCCTGCTCGCTCCGCAATCCGGTCCACCTTCCACGTGTCCTTTGACGCAGCGGACCACGTACTCGGGCCTGAAGCCCATGAAGGAATAGGAAACGGTCCTCTCCGAACCGACCGCGCTTTCCAAGAGAAATGAGAATTCGGACACACCGGACAGACGGTCGTACAGCTCCGCCGGGGTGAGACCGAGGTCCAACTTTTCGATTTTGACTCTGCTGTCGCCGAGTGTCATGATAATAGGGTACATCAATGAGCATATATAATCATTATTGTACATTAGTGTTCATAGAATTCATGTGCCCTCATCAAGGGCGACCGATGAGTACATCCATCGGCACACCGGTCCGGAAGCGGTGAATGGATGAAGGTCATTGCATTCAACGGCAGCCCAAGGACCAACGGGAACACCTACCAGGCACTCGCGGTCGTCCTTGACGAACTGGAAAAGAACGGCGTCTCGACCAAGATGGTCAATCTGTGCGAACAGGAAATCCATGGATGCAAAGCCTGCGGCGCCTGCTTCAAGAACAAGGATAGACAGTGTGTACTGAAGGACGACCGGGTGAACGGGTACGTGGAGACGATCGCAAAGTGCGACGGGATGCTGATCGGCTCTCCAGTTTATTTTGGCGGCCTGTCCTCTCAGACAAAGGCGTTCATCGACCGGGTCGGATATATAAACCGGGCCAATGGCGACCTTTTCAAGCGCAAGGTGGGCGCGGCCGTGGCCATCAATCGAAGGGCAGGAGCTTTGGAGACCTTCAACCAGATCAACAACTTCTTCCTCATTGCCCAGATGGTGGTTCCAGGCTCCAGTTACTGGAACATCGGTACGGCGCTCCGCCAGGGGGAGTTCGCGAACGATCTTGAAGGGGTCAACACCATGCGGAACCTTGGTCAGAATATGGCATGGCTGATGGACAAGATCAACAAGTGATCCTCTAAAAACCAATGGTCTAAAGGCCCCTTACAAAACCCCATCTTGTTGGGTTTGAATGCCATAATTATCTGTTGTATCAAATCTCCAGAATATCATTTCGGGGGCATAAATTATATTAATATTTCATAAATGCCAGTATCCGATAAACACAAACTATCGTTCGGGAAAAGTTTAAACATTGAAATGCCACATCTATGCCTCGCAGATTCGGTCGGAGTCGGGATTGGGACAAAGGGTAGGACAGGCGTCTAAAATTTCTGATTATCGCCGCATCGTCGTATAGTGTTCGTTCGCAAACGGGTTGGGGGAAGCGAGTTTGTCAGACGGAAGTCACAGTGTGAAAAGGGTAATTGTATTAATCGCAGTAGGTCTGCTAGCCCTGCTTGTTCTGTGCACTTCGAATGCAAACGCCTCCCCGCCGAGCGCCACAAATCCCGAAGTTGACCATAACGGTGTATCGGCCCAGTGGTCCGGTTCCTTTCATATTAGAGACATATCACTGACGGCCGATCCCTATCAGGAGATCCATCAAGGAAATCCTCTCGACATGATCGATGGGTCGGGGATCGAGGTGTCGATGGAAGGCGCCGGATCCGCAAATGTGACCGTACGGCCATACATTTCTGATCCGGTCAGCCAGACGCCATTCATCCCGGGAGGGTCGTTTGTCGACCTTAGGCTCGGCACGAGCCATCAAGTGGACATGATCACACTGCGGTTCTACTTTGATCCCCAGGACCTACCCTCCGATGTGGTTGCAGAGGGCCTTCACCTTCACTGGTGGAACGGGGACAATTGGTCAAGCTGTTCGAATTCGGGAGTGGACACGGTCGCCAATTTCGTTTGGGTGAAAATAGGTGCTGGCACGCGGCCATCCTTGAGCGAGCTGAACGGAACCGTGTTCGGGACTGGAACGGCTTGCATCGCGCTGACCCCGGATACAGGCGTGAAGGGGACATATTCCCTCATCACCGGCTCAGGATTGTCCATAAACAGCAGTCTGCAGGCATTCCTCGGTGGCGTCCATGTAGGCGATGGTACCACTGACGGTCTGGGTAACATCAGGCCATTCGGAGTGGTGATCCCTCAGGTGCTGGCAGGGACTTACAACCTGACCGTCGTGGATGGGGGCGGTATCTCCGTGACCAACATCTTCACCGTTCTAGACGACACACCGATCGTCGTTACCATCGACGTCGGATCGATACATTTTCCCAGCGAGGTCGTCTCATGGTACGCTACCACCACCATCAATGGACACCTGATCGATGTCGATACCTTGAACGCTACGCTGTATGCGCCGGATGGGTCAACGGTCAACCTGTCCTCGAGCTCGGCCCATATGTCCACCGGGGTGTACATGATCTCGACAACCATTCCATTGAATGCTGTACAGGGCGATCACGCGTTGGTTCTGACTGTGAGCAGTTCGGGAACCCATATAGGGGCGTCGGTCGCCGTGTTCTCGATCAGTCCGACCCTTTCAGGCTATGAGGCAACACTAAGCGAGATCAGGAACAACACCGCCACGGTCATTACCACGGTCGGTTCGATCCGTTTAGAACTGAGCAACGTCAACGCCACCATCTCGTCGATCCAGGGAAAGGCGGTCGAGATCCATACAGAGTTGGGAGGCATCCACGCCACCGTTGACCAGATCAATGCCTCGGTCGTATCCATCAACGGTAGTGTGGTTCGTATAAGGACCGACATTGGATATGTAAACTGCGCCGTCAAGGACATCCATGCTCACACTGTTTTGATCCAAGGGAGGTTAGCGACCGTTCAGACGGACCTCGGCTATGTCAATGTCACGGCAAACGATGTCCATGCCAGGGTTGTCAAGGTCCAGGAAAGGATGGTGACTATAGAGACCGACCTGGGCTCGGTCAATGCCACCCTGAACGACCTCCACGCTCAGATATTGACGGTCACGGGAGGTATGGCCGCAGTCCAGACCGACCTCGGCTCCATGAACGTAACATTGAACGAATTACACGCTCAGGTAATCACGATCCTGGGAACAACCGCTTCCTTAATGACCGATGTAGGGTTTGTCAACACCTCGGTCGACGATATCCGGTCCAGCGTGATCGGTGTCGTGGACGGCCTGATCCAGATCAACACCACCCTTGGAATCGTCCAGATCGATATGGCCAACGTAAATACAAAGATCGATAACCTCAATGGCACGGTGGTCACGATCCGGACGGACATCGGCCAGGCTCAGATCGATCTCACAAAATTGAATGCCGGGCTCGAAGCTCTGAACGGTACCGTGGCAACCATCCACACCAGTCTTGGTCAGATCAACGCCTCGATCTCGGACATCCGATTGAGGGCTATCTCATTGGAAGGGGATTCGGTCATATTGATGTCCACTCTAGGGACCATCCAGGGAAACATCACCGAGATCATTGGTACCGTGGCCACCGTGAACACCGATCTGGGCAAGGCGCTGGTGGAAATCGGGGCCCTGCAGGACAAGTCCAACGGAATCGACTCAAGCACGCTCATCGCGGCCGGTATCTTTACCGTGATGGCGATCATCATCCTGATGGTCGTGATTGTGAGGACGAAGAAGAAGTGAACACGTCTCTCTCGACTTTCCTGTCCTCAATGAAGACAGAATGCATAAGAGAAATGAATAGAAAATAAAAAATCAACCGGAGACGCTCCATCGCATCTCTTCGGTAGTTTCATGCTCCGTTTGACCACGCTCAGCTCGAGCCGCTCTTGATCGCCTCGTACGGTTCAAGTTGGCTCGCTTTTATTGCCGGATAGAGCGAGGCCAGACCGCCGATCCCGATCGCTGCCAAAGCCACCAGGGCCACCTGCCCTCCCAGTGTGATGATGGAGGGCCACAGGAACGGTATGCCCAGGCTCGTGGTGATCAGGTCCTTGGCGACAAATATTACTGCTGCCGATACCGCCGTTCCTATCAGAGCGCCTATGGCAGCAATTATCAGAGCTTCCAATAGGACCACGCTGAAGACGGTCTTCTTGTTCGCACCCATTGCCCTCAACAGCCCTATCTCCCTCTTCCTTTCATTGGCCACCATGACCGACACGGTCGCCACGAGCGGGACAGACACCAAGGTGATCGCCCCTGCCGTGAGATACAGCGAACCGACGGTACCGGACAGCTGATCGCTGATCTTCCTGGCAAGATAGTTCGATGTTATCACGCTTACTCCTGGAACCTTTTCGGCGATCTCCGTTGCGACCTCGTTGGCATTAGCCCCTGGAGCCAGTTTCACCAGAACGGAGGAGATCTCTCCCGGCTTCAGGTCTATCGCCTTCACCGCAAGCTTTCCCGATTCGGCCGCCATGACGTAAGCGTCCGTATCCTGGATGAACACCGATTGGTCCACACCGGTGCCGGTCGGTTCGAGGATGCCGGCGATGGTGAAGTCATGCCCGTAGAATATCAGATGGAACCCCACCGCTCCGCCGATGTACTGGCTACCGAGGATGATCTCGTTCGGTGCCAATGACCGGCCGAGTTCCGATTGCAGCCACGGCTGGATGGTGAAATCCTGGGTGGCATTGAAGGCCACCAGTTGGGTTGGGAATGCACAGCAGCCATAGTTGAGAGTGGCCACGTAGGTCTGGGGTGCCACCTTCTCCACGCCTGGAACATCATTAACGCCGCTCAGCGCGCTTTCATTGAAATAGAACGTGGTAGGATGTCCAGCGAGTATCACCGCGTCCGTAACGCTCTGGTACTGTTCAGGTACCACCAGCATGTCCGCGCCCAAGCGATCCATGCCTGCCTGTGCGCTGTTCTCTGCCCCTCCCACCAGGAAATATACTGATAGAAGGCTGCCGGTCACCACCGCAAAGGTCAGGATGGTGGCGACGTTCCTGAACGTCCGTCTCCGGACGCTCTTCCAGATGAAGCTCCTCAGATTGATCGAGTTCATGTGTTTCACCTCCATCCCTTGATCGACCTGATCATCGACCCATTATCGATCCATCCCTCATCGGTCAGGGTATTGCTCGGAGAATTGTGATTTGTCATTGCCATTCCTCAGCTTATCTTACCCTTGTTCATGGTCAGGACCTTGGTCGCGAACACCGAAAGATCAGGGTTGTGGGTGACCATGATGATCATCTTTCCCTGCTTTCCGATCTCTTTGAACTGGGTCATGATCTCCTGTTCCGTTTCCGCATCAAGATCTCCGGTCGGCTCATCCGCAAGGATGACGCTGGGATTGTTGATCAGTGCTCTGGCAATGGATGCGCGCTTGAGCTCCCCACCTGAAAGTTGGTGCGGGAATGATCTCAGCTTGTCTCCCAGCCCCACTGATTCCAGAAGTTCCTTGGCCCTCTTCCCCGCCTCATCACGATTCTTGGAGAACATCGTTGGTAGCATCACATTCTCGATGGCATTGAGGGTTGGAAGGAGCCCAGGGAACTGGAAGACGAATCCGATCTCCTTGCTTCTCAGGCTGGAGAGTTCGGAATCGTTCATCGACCATATCTCCCTCCCGTTGAACTCGACCTTGCCGTTGGTCGGTCTTGTCAGTCCCCCCAAGACGCTCAATAGGGTGGATTTTCCGCTGCCGGAACGGCCTACGATCAGGACGAACTCGTCGTCGTTGATGGTTACGCTGGCATTATCCAGTGCATTGACCACGATATCGTTGTTGCTGTACCTCTTGGTGACTTCGGTCGCGATGATCAATTCTGTCCCTTCCTTATTGCGTCATATGGTTCCATCTTGCTGGCCCTGTATGCCGGCCAAATCGCTGCCACTCCCGCCAATCCGACCGCCAATGCCAAGGCGGTCGACATTTCTGACATCACTGTCGTCATCGAAGGCCATAGGAATGAGATATTGAGACTGTCGGCTATTGGTTCCTGGAACGCTGCCAGGCCTCCGCTCGAGACTGCAACCCCTATCACTCCTCCTATCACTGCCAACACCACCGCTTCAACGAAGAACAGAATGAAAACGTTGGACTGTGTCGCCCCCATGGCGCGCATCAGCCCGATCTCCCTTCTTCTCTCGCTTGCCCCCATGGTGGCTATCAGCGCCACCAGGGGCATGGATACGATGATGACCGACAAAGCGGTCAGGTACAACGATTGGGTGGTGGTGGAAAGCTGGTCGGATACTTGCCTTCCCAGAGCGTTCATGGGGTAGACAAGGGTGCCTGGATTCATGGATGAAATATAGTAAATGACCGGATCGATGCCGATCGTCTTGTCCGCCTTTACCAGGACGGCCGATATCTGGCCGGGAGTGACGGTACTGTTGGTCAGAATATTCGATGAGTCAGCTGCCAGGGCATAGGCCCCGGCCATGTTCAGGTATATCGAATTGTCTGGGGAGAAACCGGTGGTTTCCAACCGGCCCATGATCGTGAGGTCACGGCCGTAGACATTGATCGAGGAGCCGACAGCTCCTTGGATCGACTGGCCGACGATGATCTGATCGTTTGAAAGGCTTGTCTTCAGTGGGGATTCCATCAACGGGATCACGGAGAAATCGGTGGACGGATCGAAACCCATGATCTGGACCGAATACTTGCACCACGATACATCATCCAATGTTCCAATATAGACCTGCGGTGAGGCTCTGAGCACTCCGGGGGTGGACACGACCCCGCTGGTAACGGATTCGTTGAAGTAGGACGTTGACGTCTGGCCCGTAAGGAATACTCCAGAGCTATGGGCATATGGATCATAGGGGATCACGATCATGTCCGCTCCTAGGCGGTCCATGCCCGCCTGCACGCTCATCTGTGCTCCGGCAACCAGGAATCCTGCGGTTAATATGGTGCCGGCAATGAAGGCAAAGCAGGCCATGGTGGCAACGTTCCTGAAAAGCCTTCTGCGAATGCTGCTGACGACCAGTCTTCGCGAGCTTACACGATTGTTAATGGCCTTGTCCGACATGTACCACAGTCCTCTTTTCAACTTGGATGAAATCGTTCTTGCCTTTATGGCACGAGAGTTGTTTAGCTGCAACTTCAAAATTGAAGTGGAGTTCATTCATATTTATACATCACGTTTTTGCTCTTCGATGAAACAGAGTGTGCCTTTAGAAATTTAAGCGAATTCTTACTGATTCCATCACCGTCCATGGCTGTTCAATGGGCAATATTTGTATAAACAAAGAAAAAAAGGGAAAAGGGTTTGTGGTTTACGGTACAACCCTGTATGGCCTGATCATGTCCTGATCTTCGTGGTCTACGATGTGACAGTGCCAGACGTAGTCAGGTCCTTGCGTCACGTCGAAGGGATAGCTGGTCAAGGTCGGTCCGGCAGGAGCGAACCTCACAATGACGGTGACCACCTCTCCCGGATTGGCCTGGACCGTGTCCTTCCATGCCTGTTCATAGGGGCTGGCAGGAGTCGGGCTTCCTATCAGGTAGTTGTTCAGGTTGACGTTCTTGGTGGGGCTTGTGAATGGCAGCTGTCCGCCGTTCAATGCAAGCCAGTCCGTATCATATTTGGACTGGTTGTATGCCTGCCTTTCGATCACCTGAACGTTCACCAGGTGCCAGTGGATCGGGTGACCGTCGACCGTGTCGTCGACGATCTTCCATATCTCGGTAGCGTTTACATGTGGCAGTTCAGATATCGGGTTGCTGTACTGCTGTCCGTCAAGGGTGACCATCTGGGGTCCGTTCGGTCCTTGCCACTCCTTGAGGGTTAGTTGCCTCGTGACAGTGACGTTAGCCATGCCCAGAGAGGGATAGGTCTTCAGTGTCGGGTTCAGGATAGTGGGCAATGTCTTGGGCGCGAAACCTGGGTTGCCCGAGACCGTGAACTGCATTATGGTCCCGTTCGTGGCCGCATCTGGCACATATCCAGTGTTGAATGGAGCCGGTGCGTTGTTCGTCATTACGATCTTGGTATTGGCGCCCATTCCCGTGAAGTCCACCAGTACATCGTACCTCTCACCCGGTGCCATCTGGAATGACGTCACCGTGACCGCGCTTCTCAGGTAGTTCTCATCGCTTGCGATCACTGTGAACGGCATGCCGTTTGACATCGATAGGTTGTACCACCGGGCGTTAGATCCATCCAGTACCTTGAACAGATACTGGCCAGAATCCACGTTGAGGTTGGGCCAAGCCACACCGTTGACCATGATCACATTGCCGAAGAACTCAGGCACCCAGTACGGATGGATGGTCGGATTCGGCGGGGAGTCGCTCGGGAACATCAACGAACCGTCCGTGAAGAACTTCCTGTCCTGGATGGCCAGAGGAACCTCGTACTTGCCAGATGGCAGGTAGGCCTTGATCGGATCGGCTGGGTCTCTGAGCATGTAGTAACCCGCCAGTCCAGAGTACACGTTGCTCCTGGTCAGTCCCATGGCGTGGTCGTGGAACCACAGGGTACCGACGGCCTGCTGGTTGTCATAATGGAACACAGCGGCGTTGGGCAGGGTCTTGGTGTAGGTGTTGTAGTCAGGTCCGTGCAGGCCGTTCCAGCTCACCCAGTTGAATGGACCACCATCATACTTGGCGGATGTCTCTCCACCGTGAAGGTGAGTGGCTATGGTCACAGGGTATTGCGCCTGTGCATATCCTGGCGGGAACGCGTTGAACGGCGTGGTCGGCGTGACCATGTTGTTGGGGTTGGTCCAGTCAACGGTCGGGTCGGTGGCGAACATATACTTCGTGTAGATACCATTCACCCATGCGACATTGACCGGTGTTCCCCGCGTGGCCTCGATCGTTGGTCCAGGGCTATTCCTTACGAATCCCAAGAAGGCGCCTGTCAACGGGTCCTTACAATTCCCGCCGTATCCCCAGACCGTGGTCTTCGGGTATCCGGTCGGCAGGATCTGCTCGCTGAACTGCGAAGCGATAATGGTGTAATAGTCGGTCATCAGCCCTGTCTGTGGGTCCTTGACCTTGATCGGCACGTACACCGGAATATCTGCTAGCAGTTGGCTCGTGAATTTGGGCACAGTGCTACCGTCAAGAGGGGTCTTCGCTGGAGCCGCTGAAGCTGACATCGACAATCCTACCGGAATCAGCATTGCGATGCATATCAGGGCTACGAAGAGCATCCTCAAGATGTTCTTTTTCGTGTCTTTCATTTTCGTCTCTCCTTTGATTGAAATGGCAACCTGCCACAATCCTGATTGAAAAGAATGTGAGCCTTACGGTATTTATAGTTGGGGGGAGCCAGTCTCCGCTCATATCCAGCATGCCTTTTGCCCGATATCTTCGTCATATCAGCGGAGCTTCATGTGAATCTACGCCGCATCTAGCGGAATTAATTAATGTACTTATGAAAGACGCTGGAATCGCACCTGCGGCCGGATATCCGAAGCAGTTAGCTAAAACGCGAGCATTTCGGTCGAAGGAATCAAGGGTTTCTTCAGGAAAATGACCCTCGTCCGTCGATTCAAATCGAGAAAAAAAATGGATAAGCTTTACGGGAGACGAGGCCTCCCTAGCTCGATCAACTTACGTAATACCAATACTCAATGCCGCATGCTAGGTCATCATTGCCTGCCTGCGCCTGGTCATAGGTCCAGGACTTGGAACTGCCCTCTATCGTTGATCCCAGGTTCATCGGTATGGTTGCGTCTGAGGTATAGTGAAGCGGAGTAAGGGTCCCGTTGTCCACCTTGAACGCTTCGACCTTGAAGTTGAAATGCCCTTGGTTGGACACCACTGGACCGCCAAGTCTATAGGGGGCCATTTGAAGGTAGGTGTTGTTCCACACATCACTCGATTGTTGGAGCTCATAGGTTCCATCGTTGTTCAGGTCCAAAGAAATCTTGAACTGCACATCCATCGGGTTCATGCTGGTGGTATTGCTGTTCCAGCTGCTGATATAGACCTGGGCCACCAGATTCTCTCCCTTCTGCTTGTTGCCGAGGACCGAAATCGCCGCGTACGCCCCGGCAAGCACGATCACGGCAATGACAATCCCTGCGACCAACATAGTGCTTCGACGCATTGCAACACCTATGCTTTCGATTAACTCGAGCGCTTCATTAATAAACCTTGGCGTTAAACGATTCAACCTATCGTTCTTCGATAAGGATTCTTAGCATTCTTCCTCAAGTGACCGGGAAACCTGCCGATAGTTCTTACATCAGCTAGAAATATTCGGTGGAATAAAGGATAATCCGATGTCTGAGATCCCTCGTAAGGACAATCCGGCCCGCTGTGCCATGTGTGACACCTATGACCTGAAGGGATTGTGGACCTGCGAATGCGGTGCTCTGAATGTCAGTCGGAACAAAAAGTGCTGGAAGTGTTCGCGCCCACGTGTTGGACCATCCGCCCCGGACGAAGGTCAGGTCGCCGGGACAGGCCGGGTCTGAAAGGTACTTACAGGTTCGTCTTCAGAGTGTCCAGGTCCATGGTGAGCTGGATCACGTCACCAACAACACCGATCTGGTCCGTCCTGACCTTGATCTTGGCCCTGCTCATGAATGGCTTTTTGACGTTCAGTGGCTTGACCATATCCTTGTGGAGTTCGATGATCAGGCTCATCACGGTCCATCTGGAGGTGTCGATGTTGCTGCCCACCATGTCCCCCAGGTTCCTTCCGTCCTTGGTGATAACGTGCTTTCGCTCGATACTTGACAGTTCGATTGGCATCCTGCATCCCTGAAAAAGCATGGAGATGTATTCTATAAATATTGTTAGTCCTGCTTTCGCTGGATGAAATCAGGGACACCCTTTTCGATGCCTTCCGCACGAAGGGAAAGAAAGGATCCGAGAACGATCGCTCGTTCTCAGTAGTAGTACCAAATGCTGCGGTAGTCGTCTAACTCTTCTCCCCTTTCCTTCAGCCTGATCAGGTAATCCAGTATCGGCACGTCTGCATAAACGTAGGTCGGCGCATTGCTGATATTCTTCTCCCACGGATGGAACTCATACACGCGCTCTCCCTGAGGAGAGATCGCTATCAGGTCATGATGCTGCCACGATTGTAGGTAGTTCTTGCCTAAGGCGGGAACATTGAACACCGGTTCATCCGTCCTAGAGAGCCCAGGAATCATTCTGGCCTCCTCTTTCCTCTCCTGAAGCAACCTTGCGATCGGCACCCGGTACCAGTTGGTCTCTTTCTTACCCTTGGTGTTGAAGGTGTAGTAGGGATCTACTCCGACCTGCTTCAGCAGAAGTCTCAAGGCGGTGGTCTCGAATTTCCTGCTGTTCTCCATGGTGAACACCTGCTGGTTATAGACCCCAACGCCCTGCATCCTCAACTTTTGTATCGCCTTTACCATCTCGGGTGTCACTTCGTAGGGGTGCTCGACATGGGTCACGATGCAGAGTTCCTTTTCTGGAGGAGAATGGAATCTACCTATGGCAGCCACCATTTCGTCGGTGAATCTCATCGGCAGGACCACTGGCAATCGGGTCCCTATCCTGATCCTCTTGACATGCTCTATCTCGGATATTCTCCGCAGTAGATCTACGAGCACCTCATCTCCCATGAGGGCCGGGTCCCCGCCCGTCACCAGGACCTCGGAGACCATGGGATGTGACCTGAACCAATCAAGCGCCCGGGATATGCTCTCCGGCGAGGCCAAGGCCTGGGGGCTGGACACGTCGCCTATCTCCCAGTTCCTCTGACAGTAGACACAGATCTGGGCGCAGGCGTTGAAAGGCTTAAGGATCGCGATCATCGGATAGCGCCTTGTCACCAGGTCCACCGGGGATGTCTGACCTTCCTTCATGAAGTCCAGGTGGGATGCTCCCATGGATTTCGTTTCTAGAATTCCGCTGACATAGCTCAGGGGCGGTATCACCTGCGCCCTGACGGCGTGATCATTTCGCCGCGAGGCATCGTGGTCGAACAGGGAAAGGTAGTATGGCGTGATTCCGAAAGGTAGTCCATGGATGTTGGCCAGTTCAATGGCCGCTCCCTCTTCGTTGGATAGCGTCACGACATCCGCTATCGTATGGGCATCCTTGAACACGTTCTTCTGATGCCAACGGTGGTCCTCCCAGTCCGTTTGGTCAGCCCCTAGGTAGTCAAGTATCCGGTCTCGGTTCTCCTTCCTCCGATTAGTGACCTCAGGGTCTAGTCCCGAGGGATACGATGAGATCTTATCCATGCACTTCTTGGCCATCCCGTCCAGGTAGTCGGAACGGACCTGGGCCCCTTCCCTGCCTTCATAACTTAGGAAGGCGGGCGCCGACTCACGGTAGATGTCGGATAGGCCCAGGGAGCCGATGTCGATGTAAAAGAAGTCGACATATGCCGCTTTGCGGTTTTCCTTGATCCTTCCAGGATGATCCCTGATGACCTCAAGCAACGATGAAAGGGTGCTGACATGCGAGACCATCTCGTTCCTTCTCGAGAACAGGTTCTTCATGACACCTATGCAGTTGAGCGCGTTGGAGCGTTCAAGAGCCTCAAGGTTGCATCCGTCCGAGAACATGGACATTTCCCTTCTATGAAGAAGCGAGAACAGGTTATGCCTGATCATCTCGTGACCTTCCGAGGATGTTAGCTCTCGGAACAGTTCGGGGTCATGTTTTCTCAGATGGTCCGAGCGTGTTATCTCGAGGGGAGAAACAGCCCGGATCCCTAGCCTCACCTCTTCTACGAAGCCCGTCTGATTGTTCTCAATGCTGATCGTTTCTTCACTGTTCATTCTACCCATCCCCCTATCGATAATGTTTCACCGTACCCCATTATTAAACAGAAGAGGGCACCAGTGATAATACCAAAAATACTAGGTTATCAACGCTATTTACATTCTTTGATAGATTCGAGCGGATTATTCCATCTGAATGCAAAATATTTTTTGGTCTTTTTTTACATAATATTCTGGTTTACCGAAGCATCGTCCTAATACCTGCTTAGGTGAGCTTCCTTCATTGTCATGCGGAATCGAGGAGCTCAAGGTGTAATGATGCAAGCTTGAATCCTTTTTGCGATCCATGATGACATTGCTGAATAGAGCATAAACTTCTATAAGAGTCTATCATCGACCATGAATTAGATGCCCAAACGGAATCCAAAGCACAGTGGTCATATCCGTTGTCTTTAGAACCGGTACCGTGCTTCGGCTCAATCAACGATACGCGTTGTTACCTTTCTGTTTTAATAACATCTTCCTCACATCTAATTGTTGAGGACGACACTATGGATGAAAAGAAGCGCATTAGGCAAAAAGCCGGATCCGAGGAATTCACCGATGCGGAGGAAAAGGAACCAGAGGACATCTACAACGAGGAGACCCGAGAAGAGATGCTTGAAGGTGATGAGATCACGGCCACGGAGGAAGGCTTCATGCGCGGTTTTGAGGGAGAGGTAGAAGGCGGGAAGAAGCATAAGAAGGATAGCGGGCACGAAGACACAACTTCTGTCGATCTGGCTAAGGATCAGTATACTGAGGACTGATGGCTCGGCTCACATTTTGAGGCGAATCTTGGTGAGTGGAAAAGAAATTGAGGGAGAGTCATTTTCATCGCTGTTTCTCTTGCTACAAAAATCCATGAAGTAAAGAATCGGGGGGAAGGATCAGACCAACTGTATTGACCTGAACCTTTCGGATCCCATACTATCTTCTAAATAAGATCATCAGCACGGCGACGATGAGGAATGCTATCCCAGCATAGTACCAACTACTGGTGAGCAAAAGAACCACTATCGCAATGACAGTCGCAGGGAGGAACATGATCA
>DASXVU010000013.1 GCA_036504055.1 Methanomassiliicoccales archaeon
CGTCTCTGATAACTGTTCAACGGATGAAACACCGCAGGTCGCGGAATGGGCAAAACAATTCGGATCTTTCCGATACCACCGTCAGGAAAAGAATATCGGAGGGGGACCAAACTTCTATTACTGCTCAAACCAACTGGCCACTGGAGAGTATTGTTGGCTCATAGGGGACGACGATTTTGTCAGGAAGGGGGCCATCACACGGATCGTTAGAATAATGAAAGACCATCCTGATGTCGATCTCTTCTTCACCAATCTGATGCATATAGACATAAATGAATTGAGCAAGTTCAAAGAACCGGTCAGCAGTGCCCATTTCCCTGATGATCTGAGACGGGATGGCAAGAACGAAAGGGAACAGATGCTTGATTCGTTTGATCAGCTGGTCGATCCCAAGATATCGAAGGTGGGCTTGTGCGCGGTCCAGACCTCGATATTCAGGAGGGGTCTGTGGGTGGAAGAGTCCAAGCACGTGACGACCTCAGAGTCCGACTTTAGCAATGTACATACCACCTATCCGCATGCGGTGATATTAGCCCGCACCATGAGAAACAGGAAGGTATTCTATGTAGGCGATCCCCTGCTCGTTGTGGGCGATGGGGCACGGGATTGGGAGAAAGAGTTCCCTGCGGTCCATATTATTCGGGCAATTGAACTGTTGGATCTCCTCGAGAGCCTCGGTATGAACCCGAAACTGATACATAAGGCCAAAGCCAATATTATCATGGAATATACACCATATATATTGACACTGTCCTTCATAAAAGTGGGTAAAGGATATAAATTCCTCAAGTACAGGGAATCATTGGCGCCCTACCTCGGATATAAGGAGTTCTGGCTATCATTCCTTCTTTTACCGATCTATCGGTTGCGCTATCTTATTTGAGGACCCCGGAAATCTCTGGCAGGACCGCCGCATATTTTGTTTGTCGGCCTCGACCGGCCAATTGAAGCAATGAATACGATATTTCGATCGTTGGAAAGAGACCTCGATACTGACGACCGGTTCACTTCTTACCGGTCAGTTCCTCGGACACATATCCGCCCATCTTCCTTACGTTCACAAGGTCGAGCATGTAACGGATGTCGTCCTTTTTCATCTCACCAGATGCGAAGAGACAGCCCCAGAAGACGACATATGAGACCCCGAACATTGCGATGAGCACGTACCATTGCTGTACAGCAAGCCCAACGCTCAGGATACCCAGTAGGGCGGTGGTTATGGCGAATACCACCGCATATAGCCCCATTCTTCGCTCGATTCTTGTCCCTGTGAGCTTGAGGACCGCGATTCTCGTTAGGATGAAGCCGACCAGCATCGAGATCAGATAGGCCAGGGATGCCCCCACGTAGGAAAGGCCTGGCAGATGTATGCCGAAGATCTCATTCGGTACAAGAAGAAACAGGCCGATCACGAAAGCGAAGAAATATATGACCGTGATCCTGAAGGAAACGTCCGGGCGGTTGACCGCCAGTATCTGGGAGGTGGCCGCGGCATTGAATATGTTCAACAAAGTGGCCAATGCCAACCATCTGAGGGAATCGCCCGCCAAGAACCATTCCTGGCCATACAGTAGGGAGGTCAAGTTCCCAGGGTATATCAGCAAGAACGCCACCATGGGGAAAGAGATCATCGCCACAAATCTTTCTGCCTGGACGGTGGTTCGACGGATGTCTTCCATCATTCCCTTCGAGAAATACTTGGAGAAGGTTGGGAACGTCAGTTGGCTGATCGCCAACCCTACCCCGCTGATTATCAGTATGAGCGCGAATCCCGACGAGTAGTATGCGACCTCGGTGTTGCCCCAAAAGGCTCTGATGAAGATCTTGTCGATGCTGTATGCCAGGGTTGTTATCACCATACTTACGATGAGGGGCAGGGCGAATCGGAGATAAGGCCGGAACAGGGTCGGCTTGGTCCAATGATATTCACCGGACCATATCAGTGCCAATGCCATAGAGAATACCGCTATTCCGGCCAGTGCATAGGAGATAGCGATTTCAAACTCGTTCCCTTTGAAGAGACAGACAATGATGATAATCGGCACCCTAATGACCGGATCGATGAGGAGGATCAACTGCGACTTGACCGCCTCGGTCCTTGCGGTAAACGTGATTGTTGCGATCAGGGAAAGATCGCACAGAACCTGATAGAGAACGAAGAGCGAGATGATCTCCAAATATTCCACGGTATAATTTGCGTTTCCGAAGACCATCATGACCAAGAGCAAAAAGGCGATAAGCGCCACCATTATGGTCGTCAAGATGACCTTGACCATGACGAATGTACTTACGCAATCATCGATGTCGCCACCCTCGGATATCTTTTTGATATGCGCACTGGAGAACCCCAGATCAGAGACCGCGTTTATCGCCGCGATGAGAGCCAAAATCCACGTGATGTCTCCGTAGATTTCCGTCCCTAGATACCTGGTGATGAAGAAGAGCCCGATGAACCCAAGGATCGAGGATACTATTGTGGTAGCGAATACCAACGTGGACTTTCTACCAATCAATTCTCTCCGACGGCGATTCCATTGTCTCTATTAATAGTTGTCCAGAATCAGGCAACTCTTTAACGGTCTGGCCCACTGCAAGTTTCAGATTGAGCTCGCATCTGATGATTGTTCTCATTACATCTCTTATTCATCTCTTTTGCTCTTCTCAGAGACGGTGGGTAGATGATTCTTATCAGGAATGGCTTTGAGATCCTGACAACCATTTTATTAAAAAGGCAATCAAGTAATATATTAATATCCAAAGTTCATTGGTTTGAAAGTGAACCATGCTCCTGGCACGGTAAATTCTGCAGATCTAGATGTGCCCATGGTCTCAATCATAATCCCAACATTCAATAGGAAAAAGGAGCTCCTCAGGCTCCTCGGGTCTATCGCCAAACTTGATTATCCGGTCTCCCGGCTTGATGTCATCGTGGTGGACGATCATTCCCAGGATGGGACGATGGAGGAGGTCAAGGTAACTTTTCCTAATGTGCGAACCTATCGACATGACAAAGAGCGTTGGGTATCCGCTGCAAGGAACACTGGGATCTCGAACGCCAATGGTGACTATCTCCTTTTCATTGATGATGATAATGTCATGGACCCGGAGTGTGTCAAGAATCTCATCTCAACCTTTGAGAACCCGGACAATGGAAAGGTTGGCCTCAGCGGGCCATTAATGTATTATCTGAAAAAGCCCGAAACGATTTGGTGCGCTGGAATCAGAAGGAATATGCTGACCTCCCAAACGACCTTTATCGGCAGGAATGAATTGGACGAGGGTCAATTCACCTCCACAACGGAGTCGGACGACTTTCCCAATTGCTTCATGATCTCCCGCGAGTCGTTTGCAGCCGCCGGACCATTCGACCATGTGAATTTTCCCATAAGCTATGAGGAATCTGATATCGCCCGCCGAATCAACAGGGCCGGTTTCAGGATCCTCTTTAATCCAGCCGCCAAAGTATGGCATGATATTGAACCACCCATGCCCGGCCAGGGCCGAAACCGGCTGTTCCATTTGGGAGGTCCCTTACGAGCATACTATATGGCCCGGAACCGTATCATTTTCCACCGCAAGTACTCCAATAGGAAGCACTTCGCCATTTTCGTTATTAGCTTCCTTTGGCTGTTCACCGTATTCTATTTGAGAATCATTTTGCTGAATTCAGACAAACGGGCAGGAGAAAGAATTCGTATCGCCTCAGGATATTTGAGAGGAGTAGTTGACGGCTTATCCAACCGGGTCGAAACGCCCCTCTGAGCGGGTGAAATACCGCCGAACCTGCAGTCACGACGAATTTGGATGAAACAAGAACAATGTGAATGGTCAATTTCGACAATGGGTCGCCGAACATATCTTCATTCTGAGCGTTTCTTATTCCTCCAGATGTCCAGAAGAATTTCCTCGAACGGGTAAAGGGTTTTCTCAAGCACGTGGAACACTCTACCCGCCTCAGGTTTCAGGATCGATATGGACTTCATTCGCCGGTAAATAGAAATGGCGCTCAAATTCGGCCTGACCTTGATGCCGTCGAAACGGTACGTGGCATCGTATAGGGTGAAACGATATTGGATTCCTCCAAGTAAAGCGAGGTTGTAATCAGACTCTGGACCCAGCCACAGAAAGACCCCTTTCTTGACGTGTCCATAATTATGGTTCTGGTGTATGACCATGTATCCATTTGTACCGTCGATTACCTTGATGCCTTTGTCCCGGGCATTGTATATCATCCAGTTGTCCCAACCAGCCCTTCCGACCAGGAACGCTGGCAACGCATTTAGGGTGCCTTTGCGGAAAACGAAATAGTCCATACCATCCACGTCATGAAGCTTTCCCGCCGTTGCGGTCATGCCTCGGAGTTCTTCCTCGTACTTTCCGGAGAAGTCGATCTCAGTGGTCAGGTCCAGATCCATCCGCTGCCCGACCAATAGGAATCTTTCATCGTTTATCCTGCCTACCCCTGCGGGAAAATCGTTCAGGAAAATTATGTCCGTGTTAGAATAGCAGAGGATATCGTTCTTGGCCATCCCTTGGACCTGGGAGAAGATCCCATCGAGATAGGGGGTTCCGAACTCGTTCTTCCTGATCTCGGAAATATGGATCGCCCCAACCTCTTCCGCCACTTCCGCTATACCCGCCTCGTCACCGAAGATGATGATCTCGCAGTGCGGGATGAGCTTTCTCCAGCTGCGCAAAGCATTCCGCTGGATTACACCATTATGCCCTTCAAATGGTTTCGGGATCGTGAAGAATGTGATCATTTCTCAAGGGGTAGAAATCCTGTATCCATTTAGTAGTTGTCCTGCCCAAACTAGCAGTGAGGGTTGACAAGATCTCCCTGCAGATCCCGATGCTCCCGATACCAATCGATGGTCTCCTTCAGACCGGTCTCGAAATCGGTCTTGGCCTTAAACCCGAACGCTTTCTCCGCCCTCTTCGTGTCCAGGCACCTTCTTGGCTGGCCATCGGGTTTGGTATGGTCCCAAATGATCCTGCCATCGAATTCGCACAGACGGCACACCAGCTCCCCAAGGTCCTTTATGCTGATCTCCCTCCCGGCCCCCAGGTTGACCGGTTCCGAGCTGTTATAATTCTCTGCGGCAAGCAGGATCCCTTCCGCGCAATCCTTGACGAATAGAAACTCCCTGGTGGCCTTTCCAGTCCCCCAAAGTTCGATGCTCTTTTTCCCCTTATCCTGGGCATCCACAACCTTTTTGATAATGGCAGGTATGACGTGTGAGGAGTCGGGATGGAAATTGTCCCTCGGCCCGTACAAGTTCACCGGCAACAGGTAGATGGAATTGTAACCGTACTGTTGCCTATAGGCCTGGGATTGGACCAGCATCATCTTCTTCGCCAAACCGTATGGAGCGTTGGTCTCCTCCGGATAGCCATTCCACAGATCCTCTTCCTTGAACGGCACCGGAGTGAACTTGGGATAGGCACAGATCGTGCCCAGAGCGACGAACTTCGGCACTCCGTTCCTTCGCGCTGCCTCGATCAACTGGATCCCCATGATGGCGTTGTCATAGAACAGTGTGGCCGGGTTCTTCATGTTGAATCCTATGCCCCCGACACTGGCCGCCAGGTGAATGACAATGTCCACCTCTTTCGTGGCCTTGAGGCAATTTTCCCATATCCTTAGATCAAGGGCCTTTGATCGGGGAATGACGATATCTTCCCGATTCACACCGAGGTTGTTGACCAGCTTTTCTGTGATATAGTGACCAACGAATCCTGCCCCTCCGGTTATAAGGATGGTCTTACCCGGCCAGAATCCCATTAGTCCACGCTCCAATATCGGTTCTTGAACTTGCTCTTCAGCACTGCGTCCCCTTTTCCAATCGGTTCCAGCCCTGCGGCACGCATATCCGCGTCCACCATTATCATGGCCAGTTCCTTGAACTTGACCTTAGGCTCCCATTTAAGCACCATCTTGGATTTGGTTGGCTCGGCTATCAGAACCTCAACCTCTGTGGGACGGAAATAACGCGGGTCGATGTCCACCCGGTCACTCTGGTCCAGTTCAGCATATTCAAATGTGAAATCGACGAACTCCTGCACTGAGTGGGTCTCACCAGTACCGATAACGAAGTCTTCGGCCTTCTCTTGCTGCAACATCAGCCACATGGCCTCCACATATTCGGGTGCGAAACCCCAGTCTCGTTTGGCCTTCAGATTCCCCAAGTATAGTTTGTCCTGCTTTTTTGATAGCATGGCTGCTATCGCGCGGGTGATCTTCCTCGTAACGAAGGTCTCCCCTCTCCGGGGTGACTCATGGTTGAAAAGGATTCCGTTGCAGGCGTACATACCATACCCTTCTCTATAGTTCTGGGCCATCCAGAAGGCGTACATTTTTGCACAGGCATATGGCGAACGGGGAATGAACGGAGTCTTTTCGCTCTGAGGGGGAAGGGCACCACCAAACATCTCACTGCTCGAGGCCTGGTAGTACCTAACTGATCTTCCGCTGCGGCGGATCGACTCCAGCATTCTTGTGGCACCCAACCCGACCACGTTTCCGGTGTACTCGGGTATGTCGAAGCTGACTCGTACATGGCTTTGAGCTCCAAGGTTGTAGACCTCGTCTGGTCGAGTGTTATAGATGATGTTGTTGATCATCTCGGAATCGGCCAGGTCACCATAGTGGAGATTGAGCCTCCTGTTCTGGGCATGAGGGTCCTGATAAATATGGCTGATGCGGGCAGTGTTGAAAGTACTGGCCCTACGGATGATACCGTGAACTTCATAGCCCTTGGAGAGCAACAATTCTGCCAAATATGAACCGTCTTGACCAGTTATACCAGTGATCAATGCCTTCTTCATCTTATTACCCCATCGATAAAGACAACGACATATTCAATAATAGATCTACAGTCAGCTATCGAATTGTCTGGGTCATTGTTTTATGATATGTAATATTATCGTTGGACTAAATCAAAAGGATCAGGACAGCGACCGTAACAAGCAAGAATCGAGCTCTCTTAGGCTTCAGGAGGGCATTTTCGATCCGCCTGCTGAGTAGATGGATCATGGATTCCGGAAGAGACAGGAATTTGGTTGATATCTGGTTTGCTAACATCTCGAAGCATCGGACTTTGAATCGGAGAATAGCCAAAGAATGTCCGCGCATATCGAATTTTGACAAAGGATTCGTAATCATAATATAATGTGTTGGTTTATCTGAGGTCAATCCAGATAAGTGGTACTAGGAAAATAATCATGATAGATACGGTTGACGTTTCATCACACAGGAGAGAGGGGCGCAACTCCACGGCTATGATCTCCGTGATAATGCCTGCCTTTAACGAAGGAAAAAAGATTAGGGCCAATTTGATCGAAGCAATAGACACCTTCCGCTCCCTCGGCCATCCTTTTGAGTTGATAGTTGTAAACGATGGAAGCACAGATGACACAGGTAACGACGTGCACAAAGTTGAATTGGAACATTCCGAGGTCATACTAGTTACCTATACCAGGAATGGAGGGAAGGGAAACGCGTTAAAAGAGGGTTGGAAATATGCGCATGGTGACCTGGTCACCTTCGTAGACGCCGACCTGGAACTTCACCCTAGACAATTGAACATGTTCCTTGATGAGATGGAAAAGAAAAGGGTCGACATTGTGATCGGCTCGAAGAGGCACCCGGAATCCATCATCCATTATCCTCTAAAAAGGAAGATTCTATCAAAATGCTACAATCTGCTTATCCGCGGTTTGTTCCAATGTAATCTGACTGACACGCAACCAGGACTGAAACTCTTCAAGAGAGAGGTCCTAGCAAAGGAATTTCCGAAGGTCTTCGTGAAGAGGTATGCCTTTGACCTCGAGCTGTTGCTTAATTCATTGAAAGATGGATACACGATCGCGGAAGTTCCGATCATGATAGACTATGTCAGAGAGAATGGCGGCAGGATCAAGCTCAAGGATGTGGGGAGGATCTACAAGGATACCATGGGCATCTTCTTTAGAATCAAATTGACCCATTTCTACGAGGCTCCAAAAAAGGAAATCGAGCCTTCTATCGAACCGACATCCTGCGCAAATGCCGATAAGATAGGAAACCAAACAATCCAATCACAAACAGTACCGAAAATGTAACTAGATTCGTAAGCATTTTCTGTGGTTGGTATTCGATCGTGACCTTCTCTGTTCCATTTTCAACGATGTATCCGTTGAAGAACATGTTCACGGACATATGTCCTGCCGTGCCATTTTCGGTGGTCATTATCCATTCAGGATCGTACCTTTCCGAGAACACCAGATAGCGTTTGTCACTTTCCACCATCAGTCCATGTCTGGTCGAACTGCCGATCGAATCGATCGGTATGAGCCCGTCCTGAATCTTCCAACTATTCTCTCTAAACAGCACGCGACCGAGGTAGATCGCGTCAACATTATAACCCAGATCGACTACATCTTTCAATGAATTGACCACCACGAACGCCATTTTGGAGACATTGTACCAACTCTCCTCTGTAAGATTCTTAACAGCCGGAATCCCCCCCACCACCGCCAGCATCTGGTTGACCTGGAGGAAATGTATGTCCCTCCATTCAGGATTTTCATATATCACCAATCCCTCAAAGGTCGCAACCTTCTTCAAGCCCACGTTCTTAAGACCGTTATCATACATCGAGAAGTTCGCCTTTGGAGCCGCCCACCAGGGAGGGGATTGCCCTTGAATGAATTCCCAATTCGCGTCTTCGTGGAGCATGACATATCGCACGTTCATGATGGAAAGCATCTTCGCAATATTCATGGTCGGTGAACTATTGACAATTTCGTTGGCCATGTTGACGAGCAATTCATTGGATTGACCAGGTTCGGAAACGATGACGACCTTGTCGAATATTGTTGAAAGAGGATCTCCCCCCCAATAACCATTCTCCCAGTTGTACGCGGCATAGCCTATTTGACAATAAGGAAGATTAAGTACCCGGAAGTCCCCAGAGCCATTATTCAAGAAATCGTTGGCCTGGTAATAATATTCGGGTACATGGATACGGGCTGAAGGGATGACTTTTCCCCCATCGAAAATAACCTGACCGGTGAAATACGGAACTGCGATCACTGAGAGCGCGAGCATGACGAGAACTGTCCAGGTCATCACCGCCAATGCCTTTGATGATATCTTACGGAATGAAAAGTCCTTCCTCTTAGGCCAGGAAACTGACCCGATGAGATAGGCCATGGAATAACCCAGGAGCAGAGCATAGCTTAAGGCCAGCAAAGGTCCGAAATGTTGGTATAGGCTCCGAAAGGCGTAAAGTAGGGGAAAAGCATCGAATAGTCCTTCCAATAGACCCCCTATGGGGGGAGTGAATCCATTGATCATTATTAGGCATAAAGCCGTGAAACCACCGAGAAGGAGTATGATGGGATTTCTTGGACGGATGAAAAATGCATAGAACGCGGTGATGGTGATGACAAGGCAAGAAAAGACAAACATGAAAGATGAAGCAAGTCCGGACCAAGAATACCAATGGTCTCCTAAATAGGTATGATACAAGGCCCAATATCCAGTCTGCAAAGCAGCGAGATAGATGGGGACGGAATTGGAATTCAACAGCTCCTCATTACTAACTCCTACCGAACTGACCCCTGCTTTGGCGAACTCCACGCTGGCGTTATTGAGGATCGAACCGAGCCAGAATACATTGACCATAAACCATAATATCATCAATATCGCGGCGAACTTGAGCACCTGTTTCCTTCTTTCCGATTTCTTGAAAATTAGGACCGCCAGGAGACCAAGGATGAAGATCCAGTCTATCATCGCGTTCACAGGATTCATGTATGAAGCGGATAAGAGTAGAGTCCACAGCAAGATGACCCCGAGAATATAGAAAGAACCTCGCCTTGTTCGTATCCCGAAAACCACCATCGCCGCGATCAGTGGCATGAAAGAGTAGGAATACCAATTGGAGGCCAATTGGTTCCAGAGAAAGGTCGATGCTATGGGTGAGAACATATAGAGGATGGATGCGAAGACCGCTCCATTCCGAAACCTTTCTTCGAATCCAAACGCCCGGTACAGCAGAAATATCGAGACCCCGGATCCTGTAAGGATAACGTAGAAGAGAAGATTCTGCGCATCATGGAGTGAGAATCCGATGAGACTCATTGCCGCATAGTACAGGTTTGTAGGTAGAATTCCGGAAACCGCCCGAGGATTTGCTATTCCTAATCCTCCATGCGGATCCCATAGCTGCAACGATTGAAACAACGTCTGTTCCGGTGAAAATGAAACATTATAATCAAACGCATCAATTACCAGATTGGACGAATACCAGGTGAAAACAACAAGTCCCAGTATCATCAGCAAAATAATTTCGATTAATTCGGTCTTTGTAAAATTGCCATTGATGAACCGAACTAACTTCCAATCGCGAAGTCGATTAAAAACCATTGACCCGTCTTGGTTTTCCGTGAGACATTTCATTATTTTCATGGATTAATAACTACCCTTCGAATTCACGATTGTGGAATGAATTCAAGCTCATTTTCGGAATTGCTCTCCGGTCTGCCGATACAGGTGAATTTTCTTATTAAAAGAGAACGCCATAGTCTCAGTCGATACGGAACAATCTCGCATGAGCTGCCCCCCATGCCAACAGACTCATCGATATTCTGTTGTTCAGGAATAACCCAAGAAACTATCATGTTTGTTTACCTGTTATTGAATCTCATTGAGAATTCATTCACTCTTATTATTTCCTTCAAAAAGATCAATGAATTCTCTAGCAGTGCGGTCCCAGTTGTATTCCTTCGCATCTTCTAGGGCATTCTTTGAGAGTTCGATTCTCTTTTCCTCCTGGCTAAGGAGAGACACAATGGTCTCCGCCATAGCAGTGGGATTTGGATCGCAAAGCAGCCCAGTTTTTCCATCCTTTATGGAATCGCGAAGTCCCGGGACCCGGTACCCGATCGCCGGTGTGCCCATGGCATTGGCCTCGGTGACGACCAGCCCCCAACCTTCTCTGACCGCCGGAACAACAATAACGTGGGCCCTTGAGACGAGCCTTGACTTCTCCTCTAGCTGAAGACGTCCATAGAAGGTGACATCTTTGACCTCGAGCTTCTTCAGTTTGGGTTGCATGTAGCCCATGCCTACCATCCACATTCGAAGGTCCGGCATCCTTGCCTTCGCGATCTGGAATGCTTTCAAGGCGTGGTCCGGAAGTTTCACCTTCTTGAATCTGCCGACGTAAATGATCGTAGGAATATTTTCCTTCTCCCCTACGGTCGAAAGCGGTTGGAAATCATATCCTTCATGGACCAGATGCAGCTTCTTGAAACCAAGAGCTCTCAAATCGTCCATGGTGGAGTTGGATACGGTAATGACGTCCATGTCAGCATATTTCTTTAACCATCTGTCCTCTAGGAAATGATTGCCGAAATAGCCTACAGGGAATGGAGTCTCATAATACCAAAATTCCCTCGCCAGCTGGTGAATCAGTGCAAATAGCTTTTCTCCCCGATTGACGAAAGTAGGGGCGTTGAATGGAATCGTGTTGATCTCGTCGACCACCACGTCAAACCTGTCAGAGTCTTTATAGAATTTCCGGGCGTGCCGGTAAACGGTGAACCGGTTGCCACCCCTGACTATCCTGACACCATCGATCTCTTCTTCCGGGAGGCATCCTTTAAAAGCGGCGGAGAATTGGGTTACTTGGTGACCCCACTTTACCCATCTTTTTTCTATCTGGTGGGTGAATTGTTCCGCTCCTCCGGCGTCTGGGTTATTGGGATCTCGCCAGTTAAACACCAAAATCTTAATCTGGTACTCCCCCTGAAGTGGAGAGGGATACATTCCTTGCCTATTAACGTTTTATCAATGTTGGCTGGAAGTCCAATCATCCCTTAAGGGATTATTTATTATATGTTATATATGAATATATTACATGAGGCTTCATTTAAACGATCCTTGCCGGAATCACGCCTCGAACATAGATTATGAATGCACCGAAGTCATTAATAACCCCAGTCCAAATTACACCCAGATTCGATATGAAAGGAATAATCCTAGCTGGCGGGAGTGGTTCTAGACTTTATCCCATGACGTCGGCTATCAATAAGCACCTTCTTCCCATCTATAACAAACCCATGGTTTACTATCCTCTTTGCACATTAATGCTGGCGGACATAAAGGAAATTCTGATCATTTCAACCCCCGAGGATATTGGAAATTTCAAGAATCTCCTAGGAGATGGAGATCGATTCGGTCTGAGCCTGAACTATGCCGTACAACCGTCTCCGGATGGCCTAGCTCAGGCGTTCATCATCGGGGAGGAGTTCATCGGATCGGACGATGTAGCAATGGTGTTGGGAGATAACATCTTCATTGGACTCGAAATGAAGGAGCGCCTGGATCTAGCCATTAGGAATGTGAAGAGAAATAAGGCCTCCATATTCGGCTTCCGGGTAAATGACCCTCAGAGATTCGGAGTAATCGAATATGATGAGAACGGATCGGTCGTCTCGATAGAAGAAAAGCCTAGGTATCCGAAATCCAACTATGCAGCGGCCGGCCTTTATTTTTATGACAACAGAGTGGTCGAGTATGCCAACATGGTAAGACCATCACACAGGAACGAGCTTGAGATTACTGATGTAAATAATCTGTATCTTCAGGAAGGGTGCCTGGAAGCGATCCGTTTGGACGATGGATTCATGTGGATGGATGCTGGAACGCCGGACGCTATGATAGAAGCCGGCAAATATGTCCAGACATTGGAAAAAGACCGAAATGTGCGGGTCGGTTATCCAGAGGAGATAGCCATCAACAATGGCTGGATCAACCGCCAGGATCTCGATGAGTTCTTTGCAAAATATGCTCACAGCGATTACGGAAAGTACATAACCAAGGTCCTTGAAATCAAGGAAGGCAAGGTTTGAGCGTTTTGAAACTCACTCCGATGGAACTAGATGGAGTCATCGTCATCGAGCCCGACGTACATTCAGACGAAAGAGGTTGGTTCTATGAAAGTTACTCGGTCCTCAAGATGAAGGGTATCGGCATAGACACGGTTTTCATTCAGGACAACCATTCCTATTCAGAGAAGAGGGGAGTCATCCGGGGACTTCATTTCCAGAATCCCCCGATGGTTCAAACAAAACTCGTGAGATGTACTAGGGGGTCGGTATTTGACGTGTGCGTCGACATTAGAACGGGATCGCCCAACTACAGCAAATGGGTAGGCGTCAGGCTTTCGGCGGCCAACATGAAACAACTATTCATCCCGGCGGGATTTGCACACGGGTTTGTCACCTTGGAAAATGGAACTGAGGTGCAGTATAAAGTGGACCGTCCATACTCCAAGGAACATGAGAGAACCATACGATACGACGACCCAACCCTCGGCATCGATTGGGGGATCGACGATCCCGTGCTCTCGGAAAAGGATTCAGTTGCGCCATCCCTGAAGGATGTTGAGAACGGACTACTATTTTCTGCCGAGAAACCAGGTCGGGTTGAATGATCTGAATTATCGAACCGAATTTCATGGATCGAACGACCGGCTACAAGGCCTAACTTTTTTATTGGTGTAATGGTTGTCTCAGACATTACATGGGACGCCATTCTCGGTTGTGCAGCAATCCGTTGCCTTTAGATAGATTCGAAATGTTTTGTCCATAAGAGCGAAGCCGCAATCTCAGGAAGATGGAAATGAAAATCTTGGTAACGGGCGGAGCGGGATTTGTTGGCTCAAATTACATTTTCCACATGCAAAAGAACCATCCGGATGTGGAAATTGTCTGTCTGGATTCGCTGACCTATGCTGCGAACATCAAGAACCTTGAAAATACCATCGGAACTAACAACTTCGTATTCATCAAAGGCAGTGTGACGGATCCAGTAACGGTAAATAAGGTCCTGAGGGAAGGGGCATTCGATGCGGTGCTTAACTTTGCCGCGGAGTCCCATGTCGACCGGTCCATATCCAACCCGGACATTTTCATGAACACCAACATCCTGGGTACACAGGTGCTGATGGATGAGTGCCGCAGGTTGGATATTGAAAGGTACCACCAAGTATCGACCGATGAGGTCTACGGAGACCTTCCTCTCCATAGACCAGACCTAAAATTTCGGGAAGATTCCCTCCTGCGTCCATCCAGCCCATATTCGGCAAGCAAAGCTGCAGCCGACCTCTTGGTTTTGGCCTATTATCGGACCTACGGTATCAGAACGACCATCGCGCGCTGCTCGAACAATTACGGACCGTACCAGTTCCCTGAAAAGCTGATTCCCAAAACGATCATGCTCGCACGGCAGAACAAGCCCATACCGATATTTGGAAACGGAGAGAACGTAAGGGATTGGCTTCATGCGGCGGACCATTGCAGCGCGATCGACCTGGTGGTCACCGCAGGTCGACCGGGTGATGTCTACAATATTGGATGCAACAATGAACGAAGGAATATAGACATCGTCCGGTTGATTCTCAGGGAGATGGGCAAAAGCGAGGACCTCATCCATTTCGTGGGTGACCGTCCAGGGCACGATCTGAGATATTCCGTGGATGCCAGCAAGATCAGGAAGGAACTGGGATGGCAGCCGGTCTATGAGTTCGAACAGGGCATCAAGGAGACCCTGGCCTGGTATATGAGCAACATTGATTGGATCGATGACATCGAATCGGGTGCCTACGGCAAGCACAACGACTCTTACAATAAGTGATCTGCTCTATGTTTTGAACGGTTGGTCCAACCCCCATATCAACATCTTATTAGCGAAGAGTTCCGATATGCCTCTCTCAATTACTGAGAGATGCGATTTCAGAGGTATCACCATGGAGAACGACAACATCGAGTTGCGCACAGTGAAGGAAGAGGACGTCAAGGTGCTGAAGAGCCTGGCCAAGATAAAGCACGAGATCATCGTGATGAGCGGGAAAGGGGGCGTGGGCAAGTCGACCGTTACCGTGAACCTGGCAATGGCCTTGGCGATGCGCGGATACGAGGTCGGGATCCTCGATGCCGATATCCATGGTCCGAACATCCCGAAGATGCTGAACATCGAGGATGCCCAGATCCAAGGAGATCAGGATGGTCTCTACCCAGTCGAGGTCACGCCTCACATGAAGGTCATGTCGACCGCTTTTCTGCTTGGCGATAAGGATACCCCGATCGTATGGAGGGGACCTATGAAGATGGGCGCCCTCCGGCAGTTCGTGGCAGATGTAAAGTGGGGAGAGCTTGACTTCCTCGTCGTGGACCTCCCACCTGGAACGGGTGACGAACCTCTCACGATCGCTCAGCTGATGCCTGAGGCGGACGGCGCGGTCATAGTCACCACCCCGCAAGAGGTGGCACTGCTCGATTCCCGCAAATCGGTGACGTTCGCAAAGGCCCTGAAACTTCCAGTTCTGGGCATCGTTGAAAACATGAGCGGGCTGATATGTCCGCACTGCGGCAAGGAGATCGACCTGTTCAAGAAGGGGGGAGGGGAAAAGGCCTCACAAGATATGGGCGTTCCGTTCCTTGGCAGGGTACCGATCGACCCGAGCGTGGTGGACAGCGGCGATGATGGAAAGCCGATCGTGCTGGCAAAGAGAGACTCCCCAGCCACCATAGCCTTCGAGGAGATAGTGGACAAGCTAGTGGCTGCCTCCAGGGAAAACGAGCAGAGAAGGAAGAAGTGATCGCATGAAGATATGTGTCACCGTCTCAGAGGGAAGCCTGGATGCCGAGATCGAGGAAGAGTTCGGACATTCCCCGCTATTCGTCTGCGTGGACCCGGATACGATGGCTTTCACCGTCCATGACAACATCTTGGAGGATACTGACATCGGTTACGGCATCCAAACCGCGGAGAACATCATCAAGCTTGGAGCGGATGTCGTGATCACCGGTTTCATCGGACCTCACGGGATCAAGAAGCTCACCTCCAAGAACATCAAGGTGGTAGCGGACGAAGAGGGCACGGTGAGGGAAGCGCTAGAGCGCTATAACCGGCGTCATCCGAAGACGCCGTAATCATCTGGCCGGGATTTCGATGTCAGACGGCGAAAAACGCCGTCTCAGACCCTTCCTTTTTGCGACTGTATTGCTTCATACTTTTTGTTCATGATGACTGGCAGGTTTATCTGCCGGGCTCGACAGCAAACGATGCCCAATTCCATAACGAAAACCGCTCCACGACGGACGACGTATTGATCGAACAACATGATTCAACCGTTAGGAATTGCTGGCAGAAAAATGTAGAGGGTTAAATATGACCGGCTGCAATCTTTCCAATGGAAATGCAAACGACAACTGACGATTCCTAGATACGTTGTTTGTCCATAAATGCTTGCTTTAGAAATTATTGCTACGAATTTCGTTGATTATTTTCGTTGTATCGACAATTATCGTAGAGTAGCTGAATAAACTATAAGTACAGAACTTCGAAATTGTGCAGGTCATGCGGGACTCATTCCCCAGCCCGGAACGAAGGAAAAAGAGGCGTAGACTGGCCGACGCCGACTACCCGCCCACAGGCGGAAGGATAGACAGGGCGAGACGGATCCAATATCCGCCGATATGTTCGGTGGACAAGGCTACCGTGGTTTGGATAGAAGGACGATCTGGCCAAGGACCGATCGGAAGGAGGATGCAACAATGACCAGTCACATCCTGTTGCCGACGGACAGCTCCCTGCCTGCGCTCGTCGCCACCCTCAAGGCGGTGGAGATGGCAAAGGCAAGCGGCTCCACGTTGGTGGTGCTCAATGTCATCGAGCAGATGCCGTCGATCGAGCTCGAGCGCATTTCCGAGGACAAGGCATTGAGACGATGCGAATCTTGCGACGGAATAGCGTTCGCCAAGGACCAGGCGGCGAAGGTCAATGTCCCACTGATGACGATCTCTCGGGAAGGAGCGGTCACCGGAGAGATCCTGAAGGCGGCGGACGAGTACAAGGTGACGACAATTGTCCTGGGAACATCGAGCCCGTCCGGCCTCAGCGCACTTTACCTGGGTGACGTAGCGGCGGCCGTGGGGAAGATGGCGAAGTGTTCCGTGGTCATCGTCAAACCGACGGAGGCCGAGGTGAAGTCGGTCCTCGAGATCGTGAACAGGACCAATGGAAAAGGCAAGCCATCCGTGCAGACGGTGGATAGCATCACCCATACGAAGCAGTTCAGAGTAGGACTCTGGCTGTTCGCCGGGTTCAGCGTCCTGTACCTGGTGTTCACGCTCCTGGGCACCTACGGAAGGAACATCATGGGAGAGCACACGCTCGGAGTGAACGTGGGGATAGTCTTCGGGATGTTCATCATCCTTTTGACCATAGTCATGGCAGTGATGTTCAACTGGTACGCCGGCAAGAAGGAAGCGGAGGGATGAACGATGGCATCAGCACTCGATACCACCAGCTTCAAGCCATTAGCGTTCGCCATGTTCGTCGTGATCATCATGATCACCCTGGCGATCTCCGTGTATTTCTCCCGGCGGGTCCGTACTGCGGGTCACTATTATGTTGCCGGAGGCGGAGTCAAGTGGTTCGTCAACGGCATCGCCTTTGCCGGAGACTACCTTAGCGCAGCGTCCTTCCTGGGAATAGCTGGATTGATCGCCTTCAGCGGGTTCGACGGTTTCATGTACGGGATTGGGTTCCTGGCCGGATGGATAGTAGCACTGTTCCTCATAGCGGAGCCGCTCCGGGTCATGGGCAAGTACACCTTCGCGGACGCGCTGGTGCACAAGTTCAAGAGCAAGCGTGTCCGGCTCGCGGCGGCGATAAGCACGCTCATCGTGAGCGTGTTCTACCTGATACCGCAGATGGTCGGTGCGGGGACTATAGTGCAGCCTCTGCTGGGATTCTCCTATGAATGGGGGGTCCTGATCGTCGGAGGCATCGTCATATTGATAGTGGCCACAGCTGGAATGGTCTCCACCACCTGGGTACAGTTCATTAAGGCGATCCTGCTCCTGATAGCCGCGATAGGGCTGACCATCGGTGTCCTGTTCGCGGTAGGGATGGATCCGATAACGTTTATCGGGCACTTCATCTCCAGCGGAGCGGCGAACCCGGCCACCGGTAACCCCAACGCCTACAGCGGGGACACGTTCATGTCGCCTGGACTGAAGTACCACGATCCGTTGGACTATGCCTCCCTGGCACTGGCCCTGATACTAGGTACCGCCGCGCTGCCGCATATCCTGATACGGTACTACACTGTCCCGAAGCCAGCCGATGCCAGGAAGTCGACGGTCGTAGCGATAATAGCCATGGGCGTGTTCTATGTCCTGATACTGTTCCTCGGTCTGGGAACGAACTACTTCGCAGGCCAAGGGGCCTTCCTGGTGACAGACTCGAACCTGGCGGCTCCTACGCTGGCGAACTATATCGGCGGGGAGGTGTTCTTCGCGCTGATATCATCGATAGCGTTCGCGACCATACTCGGTACGGTCTCAGGCCTGATCATGGCTGCGGCGGGCGCGATAGCCCATGACATATACACCGAGATCATGGGCAAGAAGTCCTCGGAGAAGGCCGCGCTCAGAGTGTCCAAGATAACAGCGGTGGCCGTGGGACTGGTGGCGATTGTACTGGGCATCATAATGAAAGGCCAGAACGTGGCCTTCCTGGTGGGATTGGCATTCGCCATCGCGGCTTCGGCGAACATACCGGCGCTGATATGTACTCTGTACTGGAAGAGGGCCACGGAGAAGGGCATCGTGATGGGCATAT
Organism: Methanomassiliicoccales archaeon; assembly: GCA_036504055.1. Taxonomy (NCBI): domain Archaea; kingdom Methanobacteriati; phylum Thermoplasmatota; class Thermoplasmata; order Methanomassiliicoccales; species Methanomassiliicoccales archaeon. Next base: position 18,686 of record DASXVU010000013.1, read on the forward strand.
TCGTCGGACTGGCCCTGTCACTGGTGCTGATAGCGGCCAGCCCCACAGTGATGGGGTCGGGAGCTTTCTTCTCCCTGAACAACCCGGGTATCATCAGCATACCGGTCGGGTTCGCTACTACGATCGGGGTTTCCCTTCTGGACAAGAAGAAGTATCCGGAGCCCGTGCCAGTCTGACAGTGTGGACAAACCCTTTCATTCCTTTTTCTTTATGATTTTCCAGAACAGAATGATTTCCGTTATGGAATGGATCTTTTTCGGGCTGATAGGACCGATAGGATTGTCCGAAAACGAAATAGGAAGGGGTTTACAGTTTCAGGCCGGGCATTTCCAACCGTTTCGGGTCCGGCTTGGCATTGGGAACGATCGGGTTGGGGCCCAGGTCCCTTATCTTCTGAACATATTCCTCAATGGTGGTCCGGTATTTCTCCGGCTGCTCCTCATCGACAAACTCGATCAAGAAGCGGTCCTCATCGAATCCCAACTGCTGCAACACGATCTTCAGGAGTGTCATCCGCTTGCGGGTGCGCAGGTTGCCGACCTCGTAATGGCAACGGCCGGGGGATCCAGCCAATATCAGTACGCCATCCGCCCCGCTGGAAAGGGCCTTGAGCACCCATTCCGGGTCCACCCGCGCCGAACACATGACCCTGATGGCCCGGAAGTGGACATCGGTGCCGAGGCGCTTCAACCCGGCGGTGTCGGCGGCGGCATAGGAGCAATGGTGGCATGAGAAGACCAGTATGTTCGGGAATGTCCTCTCTTCCCTAGAATTGCGCAGGGCGGTCTCGATCTCGGCCACAACCTGGGCGTTGGAGAAACAGGTCTGGTCCATGGCGGCCGTGGGACAGGCGGAAACGCAGGCTCCGCAGCCCTCGCAGGCCTTCGGGTTGACGGTCGCCTTTCTTTTCCCGCCTGCTTCCGGATCCTCCGCGACCCTGATGGCGTTGACGTTGCAGACCGCCTCGCATACTCCACATCCAGTGCATCTGACCTTATTAACGATCGCGACATTTCCTTTCTCTGAAGGGAACTGGTTGCGCAGCTTGGCCACCGCCATCAAGGTCATGTCGACGGCCTTTTCGGTCTGGAGCTCCTTTTGGCTCCAGTGGATCCAGGAGCACTGCTCGCGTATGTTGGACATCTCCAGCATGCATTTGTCCAGGCCTCCTTCCTCCACTGCCTGCTGGAAATCCTGCAGGTAGAGCCGAGGAGAACAAGCTGAGACCACGACCCTGTCCAACCGTTCGTCCCTGACGGTTTTGGAAATGGTCTCCCTTGATGATTTGGAACAGAGGAAATCATGAATGCTGGTATGAACGACACCGGACTCTGACCTTACCGAGCTCGCGATCACTTCGGTTTCAATATTGTTTTCGATGTCCCCACCGCAGCGGCAAACGAATACTCCTATTCTCTGACCAATGGACTGATCCAAAATTCTCTCCTCCGCAAATCGATGCAAGTATTGATGGGGGCCCGGATATTAATCTTCCTCAATATTTGGCGTCTAATGAACGAAACATCGTGTCCCAACCGTTCATCTGATGGAATTGGTCAGGTGACATTTCCGGAGTCAAGCTCCGTCAGCCTCATGTCCTCAAGGCCGGCCCGGAAAGGCATCATGGACATGTCCAGCTGCGCCTCGATGTTCTCAACGTTCAGGCAGGTGTTCCTCGCCCTCTTGGCCAGTAGATTCGCATCTTCCAGCATGTGCGGCTTCATCAGATCAGTGTCCAAGCCGAACACATCGGCAATGACCATGCCCATTTGATAACGACTGAGACAATCGGGACCGCTGGTATGGAAAAGTCCCTTGAGGCCGCGCTCGGACACCTCCATCAGGACCTTAGCGCAATGAGGCGCATAGGTGGCGGTGACGAACTGGTCCTTGAATAGCTTGACCTCGTTCCCTGCCCTGACCGAGCGGATCACCCAGCTCACGAAATTGTCCTTGTCGGTAAGTCTGTTCCATCCATAGAGCACTGCTACCCGGCAGACGGCATTATGTTTCGATGAGTCCATCACCAAACGTTCGCCCTCCAGTTTGGTCTTGGAATAGATGCTGAGCGGATCAGGGTTCTCGAACTCGTAATATTTTGAGCCTTTGAACCCGTTGAAAACGTAGTCGGTGGACACGTACAATAAGGAGGTTCCGCTGGACTTGCATGCCTGGGCTACGTTCATTGTGCCTTCAACGTTCACCGAGAAGGCGGCCTGAGGTCTCCTTTCACATTCATCGACATTGGTCATGGCCGCTGGTAGAAGGACACGGTCAGGCATTTCAAGGGAAAAGAAAGAATCAACGGCATTTTGGTCGGTCATGTCCAACGATACCGCCTTACCTCCCGGGCTGGGCTTTCCCCCTTTGTAGGTTGATATGACCTCATGACCTCGGGACAATGCCTCATCGACCAAATACTGGCCCAGCAGACCGGATCCCCCGATGATCGCTACCTTGCTCACAAATGAAAGATTGTTGACCGGATACATATCGGTTGCGAACTCCTCTGACCATCGAGAACTCCTGGGCAAACAGCACTGGGCATTGGGCGCGCACGTGGATGTGGGAGTACCATGATTCTTCAGCAGGAATATGCTTGGTCATTGATCCTTAACCTGAAGGGATTCCCTTTTGTTGAGGTTGATGAGCGGTCAATATATCTTAATTCGACATAGTTGACCTCACGACCGACAGGAAAACCTGAGTCAGCTCTGTCAGCATATGTAGAATGAAGTACATGCCACCGCCCTCTTCTAGGGAAAGCATAAACTAGTAATCAGACATGCTAGTAGCAACTAGACCGACATGAATCGCATCAGAGCGTGTCCTTACTGTGGGAGCGAGGACATCTTCCCAAAGATAATATTCGGAGGCCCGCTGGCCGGAGTGGACAACAAGGATGGCAGCTTTCGCTGCCGCTCCTGCGGCAAATTGGCCGTTCCACTCGATTTCACGACCGAAAAAGAGAGACTATCATTCCGAGGCGCCAACATGGACCAAAATGACCAAGCGGACACGTTCAAGCATATACCAATACTGCCAGTGGATACGAGAGGCTTCTTCTCTGTAGGCAGCAACGACCTGCCGCTGGGCAGCGTGGCCGAAGTGGTCAGCGTAAAATGGGACGGAACAAGATTGGCCAGGACCGATTACAGCGCCAAGTTCAGCAAGTACTGGAAGGCGGTGTCCGGGCAGAGATACAATGCATCGGAAATAATGCTGATGGACCTGGCTGGGATCATCGAGGCGCGTCCCAACTTCGACGTTCTGCGACAGCTCCTCAAAAGGAAGAACAGCGTGTGGCTCGAGATCGGTATGAGAAACGAGGATGACCTTTTCGACGCTTTCGCCATGGGCGTCTCCTATGCGGTGGCTGGCAGCCTTTGCTGCCGTAACATAAACATGTTCAAGGAACTGTTCGAGCTTTCGGATAAGTGTATCCCCTGTCTGTATGTGGATAACCGTGTGGTATGGGAAAGGCCTGGGGCAGGACCGGCCGATCTGGGTGAGGCGATCGAGGCCCTGAAGAACATAGGCTTCGAAGAGATCGCCATCATAGACCTACCAAGGTTGGGGACCGGTTCCGGTTATTCCGAAGAGATGGTAGCCAGTGCCCTCGGCCATGGCATCACCCTCCACGTGGGTGGTGGAATAACAGAAAAGGATTTCGAATCCCTGGAGAAGATGGGCGTGTCCGGAGCCTTGGTGGACCCTTTCACCCCGATCATCGAGGACATCATCGAATCACCGGAGGGTGCCGCCACCACAACGATCACCTCAACCCCGACCAGGCTTGAAGCGCCCTCTAGCACTTCTGCGAACAACACGATCTGATCAGGTCCGTCAAGAGGCCTTTGGCCATGGAGTATGCCGGATCGGTCGGCTGAACTCAAGAGCATGCCTCCGGACATCTCCGACCAGACGGATAGCTTGAGAATGGGTTTGAACGGCGTTAGGATTATGTATTCCAAATCTGGTTGACTGCCAAGACTCGCACCCACATGAGTGCGTCTAGGATGTCACCATGGGACTCAACGGCATAGCCTTCGCGATGATCGGTCTGGTCTATGGGCTGTGTCACTGGATCTTCTTCTGCAGCGGCACCGAGGAGGCGCCAAACTGGTGGAGGAAGAAGTCCACACCGGAGGATATGGTTCCAGAACAACCGATCGGCGCCATGGGGTCGCTCGTGGCCGGCATCAGTCTGTTCCTTTTCGCTTTCTGGCTCATCTGGAACCCCGGTTCGAACCAGTTCCTTGTGATGGCTATCTCCGGAATAATGAACGGCCTGCTCTTCATGGGCACGGCGGTGGTTGCCGTGAAGGGATGGGATTGGAAACATATCGGTAATGGGGCCATCGCCGCTTCCGTCGCTCAGACCATCATGATCCCATTCGCAGTATATTGGGGATTCCCGGCGGACGCTGGCTTCGCTTTGCTAGTATGGGGGATCCTGGCCGGCTCGTGGGGATTGGTGATTCATGGTAAGAGCTCGTTGAAGTTGCTCCAGCTCAGCCTGGTCCTTTCGGTGGTCGCGTCCTGGTGGTTTATGGTGTTCTATGGCAACATACACCGTCCGCTTTCGATGGTCACGAACCTGGACAACTCCATCTCAGGAGGCGTTTGGGCATTGGTGTTCGCCATAGTGGGTGGAGTCTGCATCGTCTGGTTGGCGATCGGTTCAAGGAGAGGGGCAAGACCCCAGGACATGCCACAACACTGATTCTGAGAAAGGTCGGCGAACAGAGACATTAATTACCTCATGGTACGAATTGTTCCACGAGTTGTATGGTCGATTTTATTGGCCTGGTCCTGGTTGTCATCGTTTCGGTCACCCCTCCGATCCTGTATCTCATCTGGGTTAGGAACGCGGAGTTGTGCCGGCGGGAATCGATGGGTTCGGTCCTGATGGCGTTCGCATTTGCGGCGGTGGTCTCTCTGAGCGCGGCGTTCATCATCGAATCATTCCTGGTCGGTACCCTTTTCAGTCCTGGCAGCGTTCTTAACCAGGGGTTCTGGGGGATACAGCCCAACGACCAGAACCTGCAGTTGCTGATACTGGCGGTGTTCATCGCCCCGATAGTTGAGGAGTTCACCAAGTCCTGGGCAGTCCTGTTCATGAGCCCAAGACTGAACGAGATCGAGGACGGCCTGGTCTACGGGGCGGCGGCAGGTCTTGGATTTGCGGCGGTGGAGAACATTCTGTACAACGGTTCTGCACTGGTATCGGGCACCGAGGTGTTCCTGGTCATAGCCATCAGCCGCGCCTTGACATCGACATTGTTGCACGCTTCGGCCACGGCCGTGACCGGTTATGGCATAGCTCTGTCAAAATTCCACAGGATGGCGGGACATCCTCAATCGTGGGTCCTGTATTACGCCGGGGCGGTGGTGCTGCACGCGTCCTTCAATCTGTTCGCCATCATGGGGAACTTCACCTCGGATGTGGCGTTCGTATCGTTGATAGGGCTCATACTGAGCTTCCTCCTGGCATGGATCGTCTTCACCTGGATCCGCTCCAGCATTCAGCGCCTGGATAGGGTCAACGGATGCCTCAGATGAGAGCTGCCGAGACGGCTTCCCTACCCATCAGATAGGCTCGGTCCAGATCATCGCCATGTGTCAATATATCACCCTCCGCCTCCACCCCTGGAACAGTGACCTCGCCACGAAAGGTGATACCGACCCCGATGCAGAATGATCGCACCTCGGACAGAACGTTCCTGAAATTCGCGTTCTCCATCGCACCCACGCTCAGCAGGTAGGCACTTTTGTCCTGGACCGCCTTCCCCCTCCTTGCGTTCTGCCATAGGCATTGACACCTATCGATAACTGCCTTGAGATGGCTGCTCATCCCGGAAAAATACAATGGGGTGGCAAGCACGAGCACGTCAGCCCGGCAGATGGCCTCGTAGATCCTTTCCATGTCATCGTCCACTACACATACACCAGTATCCTGGCAATCGTTGCAGGCCCTGCAGCCGGAAATTGCCATCTCAGCTGCATCGAACCGGACCGTCTCCGCCCCTGCATCACGGGCACCGGCAAGAAACGACTCGAGCAGTGTTGCGGTGTTTCCCTTCGCGTGAGGGCTTCCGAGGATGCCAACGACCGTTACCATATGCAACGATTCCTTGTTCTGGACGAGGGTGCCGCGACCATCATCGCATTTTACAATTTTCCAGGTTCTCGATGATGCGTTCATGTAGTTTGTTATAGTACTGGAATGTCTTGACTATGTAGTCACATGCCCCTTCCTTCATAGCCTCGAAACTCAGGTCGGGATCATCCAGGGCGGATACGAAAAGAACGGGTATCTGAAGACCCATCGGCCGGATCTTCTTCAACAGATCGATCCCATTGATATCCGGCAGCTTGTAGTCAAGGATGATGATGTCGTATTTTCTGGTCTTCAACTTATCAATGGCCTGACCGCCGGTGTAGGCAGCGTCAACCTCGAACTCATCATCTGGCAAAAATTCCGAGCAGAGCTGGATATGTTCAACGTTGTCGTCTACCATGAGCACTTTGATCATTGAATTCACCCCCAAAAAGCCGACCTTCCTGTACTACCGGAAGTATAACCCATTCAACATATTTCACCTTACCCTTGGAATGATCAGGGAGAAGATGGAACCCTTTGTGAAGTCCGCGGTGACGCGATTATCGACCCATACCCGGCCCCCGTACCGTTCCGCCAGGGCATTGACCACTGAAAGGCCCAGTCCGTGCCCCTCCGCCGCCGATTCAGAATCCAGCTGGTCAAATCTCTTGAACAGGAAATCCTTCCTCTCATCGGGAATTCCGTGTCCGTAGTCGGCGACGGAGATGCGGAAGTAGTCAACCCCATTCTCCGAGTGCTCGGAAACGGTCACTTCGATAGGCTTCTGGTCACCGTATTTGCAGGCATTGCTGAGCAGGTTGTAGAAAACGTCCTTCAGAAAGCTGTCCGCCTTGACCGTGAGCTTTCCTGGAGGTGAATTGAAGGCGATGTGATAGTCCCCGTACAATGCGTTCATTTGGATATCATGGATGGCCTCGGAAAGGATGGGAGAGAGGTCCACCGGTAACAGGGGGCTCTGTTCCATCGCCTTGAGCTTCCACAGCCGACGCACATCGGATATCAGCGAAGAGATGTTCTCGGATTGGGCCAAGGCGCTCTTGACATAGCGCCTTTGCCTATCGTCGAGCTTGGGATCGGTCAGCAGCATCTCCAGGAACCCGTGGATGGGAACATTGTAGTTGGCCACGTCATGGGTCAGCAGTATGTTGTACACTTGCTGGCGGGATGCTTTCTCCTTGACCCGGGAGTAGGTGCTGGCATTCTTGATGGCCGTCGCTGCCAGGAAGGAGAACATCTCCACCAGCTTATACTCCCTCGAGGTGAAGGGAAGTCCCGGCCTCTTTTCCAGGGTGATCACACCAAGGATGTCTTCCCCGAACTTCATGGGAACACAGATCAACGAACTTGGGTCGTCCTGCGTACCCTCGAGCAACACCGATCTGTCGTCCAGGTCGGCCCTTTCCAGAAGAATGCCCTGCCCGGTCTTGGCGACCAGGCCAGTAATGCCTACCCCCACTTCCACTTCCAACCCCGCAACGTTCATGGGGGTCTGACATGCGTTCTGGGTGCAACGCAATTTGCCGTCACGGGGATCCATCTCGAACAAAAGGCAATTCTCGGCGCTCACCAGCTGCCTGGCCTTATGCAGTATGGCGACGATCACTTCTTTATGATCGAGTGTGCTGGATAATACCTTTGACGCCTCATAGAGTATCTGGAATTCGTTGTTGCTTCGGACCTGCCGGCGATGTAGCTTGCCGTTCCGATGTGAGATCGCCACCTGATTGCAGAACACCTGCAGGACCGTTTCCTTGCTCATGATGTCTGACATCGGAAGAAAACTGCCGAATATCGCACAACCGTATGATTCCCGACGGAATTGAACCGGGAGGCATATGATGGCCCTCGGTCTGTCGTAATGGATCGATATTCTTCTATCCTTCTGCAGGTCCTCGGAGGCGAATATGTTGCCGTTCTCCACGCTGGTGTACAGGGCTGTGCCGTTCTCGAGGGGAGATTCCAGGAGAGCGCGGCCGTTTCGGAAATCCACCCCGGAACAGAACATCTGAGGTATGTTACCCTCATCGATCAGGCGAAAGATGGCGAAATCAAAATCCAGAGCCTTCACCATTCGGATCAGTTCGTGGTCTATGGACTCGGTGGGATCAAGATTATCGCTGATGTCCCGAGAGGTTTCCGCCAAGATCTCCATGTGTCGACCGAGTTGCTCGATATCCTTGGCCATTTTGACAGCATGGGTCGGATCGTTACTTAGGGCCAACACTCCCATCGTATTTCCTTGGTCGTCCTTCAGGGGTGTCAGCCGCCAGTTCAGGAAGAGGGTTCCAGTGGCGGAGAGCAACGGCATCTTCAGCGTGAGCATCCTTCCGCCGAGGACATCATGGATGGCCTGCATCACCTCTGTTTTCTGTATCTCCTTAGGATCGAGTATGTCCATTATCTGGGAGCCTAGCACTTCACTACTGGAGCGCGATATCACCTCCTCGACCGTCTTGTTATAGACGATTATCTTTCCGGTCTGGTCAAAGGCGATCACCATCAGATGCACAAATGTCATCAGTTCATCCATGAGCTGGGATGACAGCCGCATCGAGCCCATGATGGCGTTCTCTGCCTGGACCCTCCGCCCGAATACGCTGATGCCTACCACAATGCCCCTCTCTACGACGGGACTAACGTTGAGATGGCACAAAACCTCTGTGCCCTTCATCGATCGAAGTTTGACCGTCATGCTACCGGAGGCTGCCGTGTCATGGGAGCATCTTTCGATGATCTCTGAGAAGGATTCAACATCGGAACCGTCCACCAGTTCCAACAGTCTTGTTCC
>DASXVU010000014.1 GCA_036504055.1 Methanomassiliicoccales archaeon
GAAGTCGATAGCCAGCATGTTCTTGGCCTCGAGCCCTTTCACATCGAATCCTAGTGAAGCGACATTCTGAACGAGCTCGCTTTCCGACTCTTCAAATGAGAAGAACACGCCCGGTTCCCCGAACTTCGACGCCCCGTTCACAAGGAATTCCATGGCGAACAGGGTCTTGCCGCTGCCCGGACCCCCGATGACCAAGGTGGGCCGCCCCCTTGGGAGCCCTCCTTTGGTTACCTCATCGAAACCTTCCATTCCGGTTTGCGCCTTAGGCAGTTCGCTTCGGGTCGTGGGACCCAATATTCGTTTCCTAGGCCTTCTTACCTCCTTGACCAAGTTTCGAACCCCCTACACGATAACGAAATTTCGGATTATCATAGATTTCAATGAACTTAATATTTGAGTCATTCGCCCACGACTATGAATTTGCCTTAATTATTGAAAAGCCAAGCATGATCATGACAGGTTTAGCCGCAATGCTTACAGTTATCGCCCTCCTTTCCCGGCGACCCCCAGAGGGGTCCTGATAATCAGTTCGATCGGTGCCATTTAGACCAAATGTAATGAGAAATCTTCCGAATTGGATGACTCGACTCACAATGGTATGTCTACAGATCTGAGCAAATCGATTCATATACCTCGGGCATCAAATCAAAGACGATCTTATGGAAAAGACGGCCAAGCAGGAAGCGAAGAAGGCGGACGGGGAAAGCGCCGTGCTCGAGGTAATCGCCGCAATGCCGGACCCGTATCGCGCCATGGGTGAGCGGCTGCATGCGATCATCAAAACCAGCGCACCCGCCCTCACGCCGAAGGTCTGGTATGGAATGCCCGCGTATGCCAAGGACGGCAAGATCGTCTGTTTCTTCCGCAGCGGGGAGAAGTTCAAGGAAAGGTACATGACGCTCGGCTTCAACGACGTGGCGAAACTTGACGATGGTGTCATGTGGCCGATCGCATTCGCGCTAACAGAGTTGACCGCTGCAGAAGAGGCGAGGATCATCACGCTGGTTAAGAAAGCGGTGGGTTGAGGACCGCGCTTTCTATTGGCCACGGCCCTCGCTGGGATCGTCGTTAGGGACGAGGGGCCCAGCACGACATCCTATCCTAATAGTTCCCCTTAACTTGATTTCCTCTTTCATTTCTTTTTCAATCGTTGGGCCATCGGTGTCGTTCAGAGTGAACGTCTGACCAATGGACACAGGTTTTAATGATCTAGGCTTGGATGGATGATCTTCGAATCGGCCACTTGAGTATCTATATATAGAAGTGCTAATCTAGTGATACTCAGGAAGGAATCTACTCTGATGTCTAATGGTCAACAGATTATCGTTCTTCGGGAAGGTACCGAGAGGACTAAGAATCGGGACGCGCAGACGAACAACATCGCTGCTGCTCGGGCCGTAGCAAATGCAGTAAGATCGACCTTGGGACCGAAGGGAATGGACAAGATGCTTGTCGATTCCATGGGGGACGTCGTCATCACGAACGATGGGGTTACGATCCTGAAGGAGATAGAGATACAGCACCCGGCGGCCAAGATGGTGGTCGAGGTCGCAAAGACCCTGGACAGTGAGTGCGGGGACGGGACGACATCTTCAGTCATCATGGCAGGTGAACTCCTGAAGAATGCCGAATCACTCATCGAACAGCATATTCACCCTACAATAATCGCGAACGGGTACAAGTTGGCTGCCGCAGAGGCACTGAACATTCTGGATACTATTGCTGTTCCCGTCACAGCCGAGGACGTCAAGATGCTGACCAAGGTTGCCATGACCGCGATGACCGGGAAAAGTGTGGGCGGACAGAGGGACTTCCTGGCCGACCTTAGTGTCCAGGCTATTAAAACAATCGCCGAAAAGAACAAAGCTGGCAAGTGGACCGTCGATGTCGACAACATCAAGGTGGAGAAGAAGACCGGCGGATCGATCGCCGACACCGAGATCATTAACGGGATCGTGCTCGATAAGGAACGCGTCCACCCGAGGATGGCCAAACAGGTCAACAACGCCAAGATAGCCTTGATTTCCGTCGCCCTCGAGATCAAGAAGACCGAGGTCGAGGCCAAGATCCAGATAACCGATCCGAGCCAGATGCAACGCTTCCTCGACGAGGAAGAGGCAACCCTGAAGAGGATGGTCGATAAGATAAAGAACGCAGGTGCCAACGTGGTGTTCTGCCAGAAGGGCATCGACGACCTGGTGCAGCATTACTTGGCCAAGCAGGAGATCTTCGCTGCCAGGCGGCTCAAGGAGTCGGACATGGAAAAGATAGCCAAGGCCACCGGGGCCAACGTTGTCGGCAATATCGACGAGCTGAACGCCACCGACCTGGGGACAGCCAGCATGGTGGAGGAGAAGAAGATCGGTGAGGCGGAGATGACCTTCATAACCGGCTGTAAGAACCCGAAGGCCATATCGGTGATCATCAGAGGAGGAACGGAGCATGTCATCGACGAGGTCGAGCGGGCATTGCACGACTCGCTTCGTGTAGTCGGAATCGCGCTGGAGGATGGTAAAGTGGTTCCGGGCGGCGGAGCACCCGAGATCGAACTGTCGCTGAGGCTCGCATCCTTCGCGACCACGATCGGAGGGAGGGAGCAGCTGGCCATCGAGGCCTTCGCCAACGCCATGGAGGTCATTCCAAGGGCGCTAGCGGAGAATGCAGGACTGGACGTCATAGATGTGGTCATCCAGATGAAGAGCGCGCATGAGAGGAAGAACGGCAAGAACATGGGCATCAACCTGGACACTGGAAGGGCGGACGATATGTTGAACCTCAACGTCATCGAGCCGCTCCGCGTCAAGACCCAGGCGGTGAAATCAGCCACGGAGGTCGCCAGCATGATACTGAGGATCGACGACGTAATCGCCTCCAGGAAGGCACCCCCGATGCCGCCAGGCGCACAGGGTGGAATGCCGCCAGGAATGGGCATGCCAGGCATGATGTAGGCGCATCATCCAGTACAAACCTCGATGCTAAAATGGGGCCTACAAGGCCCCTCTTATTCTTTCCTCCACATGTTCTACCGGACCCATGGTGTTCTCAAAGGGACAAATACTGCCTCTAGGTGATTGAAGGGATCCAATCAGAGATAACAAGAGATGAACCGAAAACCCTGCACCTGTCTTCTCTGCCCAATAACTATATCCGAGCTGCTCCAAACGATAGACCGGGAAGGAAGATCGAATGTCACCAGGAGCAACGTTAAGAGCCATTGTGCTGACAGCAGACAAGTTCGAGGATCTCGAGGTCCTTTATCCATACTTCCGGCTTCTCGAGGAAGGGATCCACGTGGATATCTCTGCTCCGAAGAAGGAGCAGATCCATGGCGAGCATGGATATGGCGTCGAACCGACGAAAACGTTCGACGAAGTGGATCCAGAAGAATACGAGATGCTTATCTTACCTGGAGGCGATCCCAATGGAGCGCCTAGGACGGTGCGAATGCATCCGCGGGCTCAGGCGATCGCTCGCGAATTCATGCAGAAGAACAAGCCGGTGGCATCCATTTGCCATGGACCATATACGCTCATCTCGGCAGGCGTAGTCCAGGGGAGAAAGATGACCTCCTTCTGGGGAGATGGTGTTCCCCAGGAACTCGAAAAGGCAGGGGCCCAATATAGCGACGCCGAAGTCGTTGTTGACGGCAATCTCGTCACATCACGGTTTCCGGGCGATCTGCCAGCGTTCATGCGTGAACCAATGAAGTTACTCCACGAAATGAGATAAGCCAACCCTCTCCTTCCACGGTATGCTCCTTGCAGAATTCATTGATCTGCTGCACTCCCCATCTAAGTCATTCCAATGTTCATTCGTGTTAAACAAAGACAAGACAGCACATTGCTAACAAATTCTAAATGTTCAATCAAAGCGGACTTCGAATGGAAATAAATACTGGCTGATGACTTGATTTTCCGTGGTGCATCTTCATGGTTGCTGCAGATGATGAAGCGATCAAAGGATCGATAGCAAAGGAACTACGAGGCTCCATAAGGGGAGAGATCCTCCTTCCGGATGAAAACGGCTACGATCAGGCAAGAAAGGTCTGGAACGGGATGATCGACCGGCAACCGGCCGTGATCGTCAGATGCCGCGGTGCCAGTGACGTCATGAAGGCGGTGAGGTTCGCCCGGCAGCATGAATTGGTCGTCTCGGTCAGAGGTGGTGGCCACAATGTCACCGGAAATGCGGTCAACGACAATGGAATGATGATCGATCTATCCAATATGAAGAGCGTGAGGGTGGATCCGGTCGAACGGACGGCGTGTGTCGAGCCAGGAGCGACGTGGAGGGAATTCGACCTTGAAGCCCAGGCTTTCGGTCTTGCCACCACCGGAGGCCTTGTATCCTCGACCGGGGTCGCCGGCTTCACCCTCGGAGGCGGAATAGGTTGGCTGGTGCGCAAATATGGCCTATCCCTCGACAATCTGACCTCGGTCGATCTGGTCACAGCCGAGGGGGAGATCGTTTCTGCGAACATGAACGAGAACGCAGACCTGTTCTGGGGATTGAGAGGAGGGGGCGGTAATTTCGGCATCGTGACCTCCTTCGAGTTCCAACTGCATCCAGTGGGCCCGATGGTGATGGGAGGCATGGTCCTTCACCGTGCGAGCGATGCCGAGGAATTGCTGAGGTTCTTCAGGGACTTCGCAAATAGCATTCCTGACGATTTGACTAGTTTGATAGTGTTCCTCACTGCCCCTCCGCTACCATTCATTCCGAGCGAACTTGTCGGCACCCATATGGTCGCAGTTGCGGTCTGTTATGCCGGACCAGTGGACGAAGGGCGGCAGGTCCTAGAGCCGCTGAAGAAGTTCGGCAGACCGGTGGCGGATCTGATAGAGGAGATGCCATACGTCTTCCTGCAATCATTCCTGGATGATACTGCCCCGCCGGGTATCCGTAACTACTGGAAGACCGCCTACCTGAAGGCGCTGGACGATGAGACGATAAAGACCTACCTGAAGTTCGGTGAGCGGATCCCTTCGCCCATCTCCTCGGTCCACATCCATCATCTAGGAGGCAAAATTCGTGACGTGGAAGATGGTGCCACTGCCTTCAGCAACCGCGATGCGGCGTTTGCCCTTAACATAGTCTCCGGGTGGCAAGAGGCCGGTGATGACGATATGAACATCAGGTGGTCAAGGGACTTCTTCAATGAAATGCAGAAGTTCTCTACAGGCGCGGCATACCTCAACTTCCTGGGAGAGGAAGGTCAGGAGAGGGTCATGGCCGCCTATGGCAAAGAGAAATACGAAAAGCTAGCGGCGTTGAAGAAGAAGTACGACCCGACCAATTTCTTCCATTTGAACCAAAACATCAAGCCGGCGCCCTAGAAGGACCGGCTTATGTGAGCGCGTTCAAACGTGCCAGGTCGACCCACGGAGGTATAATGGCTAACGCAGGATATTATTTCGAAGTCATAATGATTCATGATCCTGTCGCTCCCATCTCTTCTTTTTCATTGCGATCGGCTCGCAATGGCCTATCATTGAAGTAAGAGGGTCCGCGAGTCTAACGCATCATCCAGGATGGATTATTGGATAAGGATCGTTGCCTTCCCCGTTACTCCAATCAACGGACAGAGAGAGATTGATTTGAATTAACAAAGAATGGCAATGTAACGGATATTCATTGAATCAACTTGATCTTGATCTTATAGCTCTCCCAAAACACCAACCAATTTCGTAATTTTTTTCGATAACGATTCAATAGCCAGCAAAGCCTCGATTTCGTCCATATCTCCTTTTGATGCTTTGCCAGCGACGGAGCTGATATCCCCGAAGGTCTTGCATATCACGTTCTGGATGCCATCCAAGATGAGGGTGACATCTTGCGACTTAGTATCCTTCGGAATGCCAATTTCCGATATTTTCGCCATGGTTATTCTCCAGACCGATTGATCCTAGAAATAATAGTGCCGTGATCTTAAGAAATATCTTTCCCTTAAAATATCGAATTCAAAATGTCTTGGAAAGGATGCGATTCACTCACTGGTCCTTGCTCGACCCGATAGATGGTGGCATGTCAGGAAGACCGAAAGCTCCATCTCAATTTGCCCTTGACCGATTCCCTCATGGAAACCTAATGCTTTTCAATATCGATGCCATCCCATCGGTGTATGGCGATCATCAAGGATACAAAAGGACAGGCATTCCTTCTGATCGCGATCATGTTCGTCGTTTTGATGGACGGCCTCGATGCGTCGATCGTGAACGTCGCGTTGCCCTCCATAGCTTCGGCGTTTGAGATTGATACCAGCACCGCAGGATGGGTCTCGGTGACCTATTTCATGATGATGGCCGGACTGCTCCTGGCGTTCGGCAGGCTGGCTGACCGCGGCATAATCAAGAGGATGCTCGTGGCTGGGTTGATCATGTTCTCGATATTCTCTTTGGCCTGTGGGGTGTCGTCCTCGATCGAGATGCTGCTGGTGAGCCGGATTTTCCAGGGGGTCGGTGCTGCCATCATGGGCGCCTCCGCGCCTCTGCTGTGCGTGAGGTTCCTTCCGGCGAACAAGCTGGGGGTCGGCCTGGGCATCGTCACCATGGGCGCTTCCATCGGATATGCGTCTGGTCCCGCATTGGGTGGCATCATAACGGAATATCTTTCCTGGCACTGGATCTTCCTCATCAACATCCCAATAGGTTTGGCGGGCATCGCCTTCTTGATGAAGGCCATACCAAAGGATGAGGGATATGTGAGGTCCTACTTCGACCTGCCTGGGTCGCTGCTTATGTTCATGGCCGTCCTGGCTGGCGTGTTCGCCTTGGAACGTTTCACACATATCGGATTGGGAAACGTACAGATCATATCTGCCACCGCCATATGTATATCGGCCTTCGCCCTGTTCATCATTTGGGAACGGAGATGCAGGACCCCGATACTGAACCCCATGATCTTCAGGTCCCGGGAGTTCGCCTTTGTTTTCGCGGCGTTCCTGCTCATCAACCTGACCGCCACCGGGATGTGGTATCTGACTCCATTCTATCTTTCCCTGGGCATGGGGTTCGACGCCGCGATCTGCGGGGTTTACCTTTTCGTACCCGCCGCCATCACATTGATGATCAGCGCTCCGATCGGCAAATGGTCCGACCGCACGGGGCGTCGCTGGTTCAGTGTCATCTCATGTGCGTCGATGGCCCTGACCAGCGGCATCCTGGTCTTCATCGATCCGGGGATGGGCACTTTCCCTTTGATAATCGCTTTGGTCCTCATGGGCATCATCTGGGGATTTTCCGGAGGTCCGGCCGCCAGCCGCATCGTTGAAAAGATCGACAATGAGGAGAAAGGAACGGGGGCTGCCCTTATCGCCGTAGCGGGTTATCTTGGAGGAGCGATCGGGACCGCTTCCTTCGCCGCGTTCTTCTCGGTGATGAACGGTTCCGGTAATACTCCGTTTCCCGAATTGCCCCTTTCGACGTTCATGGAAGGGTTCCACGGTGTGATGATCATAGGGGTCGTTCTTGCGATACTCGCGGCCGTTCTATCGGCCGTGGTCAGGGATAATAAGAACGCTGAGCCATGAGGGGGCTCGGACCGGCGACCAAGATTCGATTTCGGCAATGGTCACGAGATCAAAAAAATGGTCGAAGGAATCCATCTCCCAAGTATACCTTTGACATTGGAGGGTTTGTGATGACCGGCCCCTTTTTCGCAAGGTTGCCGGTCACCATACGGTGCTGAGGCCATTATTGCCCGATTCGGCCCGCTTTGCCACCTCTTGCGTGTCAAAGACGTTGGTAATAGGCGCTCTCATGGACGCCGTCGTATTGATCCCAGACCGCTATGGCCCTGCCATTGCCGGACATGGCCAACTGCGGGGCCTTGGCATTTCCCGCTCCCGTCTCCAGCAGTATTACCGGACCCCAGGCTCCGCCGGTGGATCGGACGGCGTAGATGCTGTTTGGCGCACCGCTGTTGCTCCCATCTGATTCTCCCCAGATGAGCATGGCGTTGCCGTTGCTGTCCATGGCCACCTGTGGCTTGCCTTGGGTCTGGCCGCTCGCCAGGAGCTTGGAGGCCGACCAGGCCCCGGCGGAGAACCGCTTGGCATAGGTCTTATCCCCCAAGGCATCCGTATGCTGATCGAAGACCACTATTACGTTTCCATTGCTGTCCATGGCGACATTGGCCCCGCTAGCCTTCTGCGCACCACGTTCCAGGAGCCAAGCGGGCCCCCAGGCTCCCGACGCGTAATCATTGATGTATATGCTTTGGACCTGATTCGCGTTGTCCATCTGCTGCCACACCACCACGGCGTTGCCGCGATTGTCCATGGCCACCTGAGGTCCTGATGCATCCCCGGTTCCGGTCTCCAGCAGTGCCACTGCGCCCCATGATCCGGCGGAGAACCGTTTGGCGTAAATGCTCAGATGGGAGGAACTATCCAGCTGGGACCACACCACTGTCGTGCTGCCAATGTTGTCCATGGCCACCTGTGGCCCCCAAACACTGCCTGATCCGGTCTCCAACAACGTGACCGTTCCCCAAGTTCCGGCGGAGAGACGCTTGGCGTAGAGGCTCAGGTGGTTCGTGCTATCGTATTGTTGCCACACCACCACGGCGTTGCCGTTGCTGTCCATTGCCACTTGAGGGCTCCATACATCCCCGGTTCCTGTCTCCAACAACGTCACCGTTCCCCATGCTCCAGCAGAAAGACGCTTGGCGTAGAGGCTCAGGTGGTTCGTGCTATCGTATTGTTGCCACACCACCACGGCGTTGCCGTTGCTGTCCATTGCCACTTGAGGGCTCCAAGCCTCCCCAGTTCCGGTCTCGAGGAGCGTGACCGCTCCCCAAGTTCCGGCAACATTCCTTCTGGCATATATGCTGTTATGAGCACCATCGTTCTGCTGCCATACCACCACGGCATTGCCATTCTTGTCCATGGCCACCTGGGGGTTGTTGGCTTCCCCGGTTCCTGACTCCAAGATCCCTGGAACCGTCATGGCGGCAGCGGGCTTAGCAATGATTGCGACCGAGGGTGATCCGGTCCCTACGGAATTGTGCGCGGCGACAGTGAAGCCATACGACCTTCCGTCGATCAGACCGGTTATGATAGCGGTCTTGGCCGTAAAATGTTCCGTTCTGACGGCGCCATCCACATAGACCAGGTAATAGTCGATGGCCGCGCCTCCGTTACTGGATGGTGCGGACCATGCCAATGAGACCCGTCCGTCGGCAGCTGTCGCCATCAGAGCGATCGGGACCCCCGGAACGGTCGCAGGTGTCACTGGTGTCGATCTCAGTGCCGATGACAGCGTGCTGATGCCTATGGCATTATGGGCTGCGACGGTGAAACTATACTGATGGCCGTTGGTGAGTCCTGTGATGGTCGCCGCCTTGGTCGTGAAATGGGTTGTCCTGGCGACACCATCCACATAGACCAGGTAATAATCGATGCCCGCCCCTCCGTCACTGGCAGGGGCGGACCAGGACAATGCGACCAGTCCATTGCCAGCAATTGCCGTCAGGCCGATCGGGGCACCAGGAACGGTCGTGGGGGCCAAGGGCCTTGACGTCACAGCCACTGATTGCGCTCCGATCCCGACCGCATTATGCGCCGCTATGGTGAAACTGTATATTCTGCCGTTTGTCAGCCCGGAAACGGTCGCTGAGCTCGTTGAATAGTGATCCGATCTGGCGACGCCGTCCACATAGACCAGATAATAATCGATGCTCGACCCACCGTTGCTTATCGGAGCAGACCAGGATAGTCCGACCTGGGCATTACCGGGCGTGGTTTTCAGACCGGTTGGGGCTCCTGGAACCGTCAACGGGGAAGAGGATTTCGATACCACTGCCGCCGATTGTGCTCCGGTACCTGCGGAGTTATGGGCGGCGATGGTGAAACTATATGATCTGCCGTTTGTCAGCCCGGTTATTATCGCTGGGCTAGTCAAGTAATGATCTGTTCTGGCCGTACCATCCATGTAGACCAGGTAGTAGTCGATGTTTGCCCCGCCGTTGATGATGGGCGCAGACCATGACAATGCGATCTGTCCATCTCCCGGCATCGCGGTCAGGCTTCTGGGCACCCCCGGAACGGTCACCGGGGCTGTCGGTGTCGCTTTGACAGAGGTCGACTGAAGGCCGGTGCCGATGACGTTATGCGCTGCCACCGTGAAGCTGTACGCTCTTCCATTAGTGAGGCCCATTATGCTGGCCGATTTGGCCGAATAATGGTCGGTCCTTACAACACCGTCCACGTAGACCAGATAATAGTCGATGGTCACCCCCCCATCGGTGGTCGGTGCAGACCACGATAATATTACTCGTCCGTCGCCAGCTGTCGCCACAAGGTTCCCTGGGGCTCCCGGAACGATCAATGGCGCCTTCGGTGACGATGTGATCACTGTCGATTGAAGGCTGGCGCCAACGACATTATGCGCCGCGACGGCGAAGCTATATGATCTGCCATTTGCCAGCCCTGCAATTGTGGCCGAGCCTAAGGCATAATGGTCCGCTCTGACGACTCCGTCGACATAGACCAGATAATAATCGATCGCCGCTCCCCCGTTGGTGCTTGGTGCAGACCATGCCAATGCCACTTGCCCATCGCCAGGCGTCGCCGTTAGATTCTTGGGAGCGCCTGGTACTGTTATCGGTGCCAATGGTGTTGATTTCACTGCCGATGATTTTAGGCCGGTGCCGATGACGTTGTGCGCGGCCACCGTGAAGCTGTATGATCTGCCATTGGTCAGTCCGGATACGGTAGCCGTTACGGTAGTGTAATGGTCCGTCCTGACGGCGCCATCCACGTAGACCAGGTAGTAGTCGATTGCCGTCCCTCCGTTATTGGCAGGGGCGGACCATGTCAATACCACCCGCCCGTCGCCGGGATTGCCCGTCACACCGGTCGACACACCTGGGACGGTCTTCGCCGTGAGCGGGGTGGTCGTTACCGCTGGGCAACGGGTTCCAGCCCCAGCCGAATTATGGGCGGCGACGGAATAGCTGTAGGTCTGGCCATTGGTCAGACCGGTTATTGTCGCCGAGGTACTGGTCGAATGCTTGACATCGACCCCATCCTGATATACGACATAATAGTCGATGGTCACCCCTCCATCGATGGAGGGGGCATTCCATGTCAAGGCGACCTGACCATCACCAGGGCCGGCGGCTAGGCCGGTCGGAACTCCCGGAACGGTCACAGGTGCTACTGGGGTCGATTTTACGATCGATGACTGGAGGCTGATGCCAATGACATTGTGCGCGGCCACCGTGAAGCTATATTGATGGCCGTTGGTCAGGCCGGTAATGGTCGCTATTCTGGCTGTGTAATGGTCCGTTCTGACGACGCCATCCACAAAGACCAGGTAGTAGTCGACGGCCGCTCCTCCATCAGTGGAAGGCACGGACCACGCCAATGATACCTGCCCATTACCTGGCATTGCTGTTAGATTTTTGGGCTCCCCGGAAACTGTCAATGGTGCCATAGGGGTTGATTTGACGGCTGCCGACTGCAAGCCAGTCCCGATCATGTTGTGCGCTGCGACCGTGAAACCATACTGATGGCCGTTGGTCAGGCCGGTAATGGTCGCGCTCTTGGCGGCATAATGGTCCGTTCTGACGACCCCATCCACGGATATGAGGTAATAGTCAATGCTCGCGCCTCCGTCATTGACCGGAGCTGTCCAGGACAGTACGATCTGGCCGTTACCGGGGACGGCGGTCAGACCGGTCGGAACCCCGGGAACCGTCTTGGGGGTGACCGGAGTGGTCGTTACCGCCACGGAGCGGGGACCGATCCCCACCGAGTTATGGGCCGCCACCGAAAAACTGTATGTCTGGCCATTGTTGAGTCCTGAAATCGTCGCAGAAGTAGTGGCTGGGTGAATGACATCCACGCCATCCTGATAAACGACATAATAATCGATCGGGTAGGATCCAATGCTGCTCGGCATGGTCCATGAAAGATAGGCCTGACCGTTTCCGGCGGTTATCTGAAGGTCAAGCGGGGCTGACAATGAGGCCGATGGTCTAGCCGAGACCTCACCGCTTCTCGGCCCCTCCCCATAGGAGTTGACCGCCGTGACCTTGTAGTAATATGTGACCCCGTTGGTCAGGCCGGTGTCCGAATAGGTCCGGACATTGCCGCTGCTAGTATGGCCAAGATATGTTTCCCCGGCGGACGCCGTTCCGCGGTATATCTTGTAGTCAACCACCGGAGATCCTCCGCTCGAGATTGGGGCCGACCAGGTCAGAACGATGCGGGAATCGGAGGGGGTGGCCGAAGGGCCCGTGGGGGCGCCGGGAACTGCTGGGTCAATGGTCGAATCCATCATCAGGCCATAGAACGAATTTCCGGGAGCGGGGAAATTCGAGGCGGCATATGCATGACCTCTGATCATGAACGAGTTTGTTGGTAGCCAATATGAACCGACCGATGTAGGTGCGACGAGACCAAAGAAGGTTATCGAGGTCAGCTGATCGCAGCCATAGAACATGGAGCTACCTAGGCTGACCACGCCGCTGCCTACCGTTACGGTGGTCAAGGATCTGCAGTCATAGAAGGCAAAGCTGCCGATGGTCTGCACCTTGTTGGATATGACGACGGAGATCAGCGATGAGCACCCATCGAACGCGCTCGTCCCGATGCTGACCACATTGTTAGGGACTGTCAACGATTCCAGCGACATGCACCCATAGAACGCATAATCACCGATGCTGACCAGGCCGCTGCCCAGGGTAAGTGTCGACAGGCCAATGCAGGAATAGAACGCCCAACTTCCTATCCTGGTGACCGAGTTCGGTATGATCACAGAGGTCAGTCCGGAGCAGCCTTCGAATGCCCCGTTGCCGATCGTGAGGAGGCCCTTTCCCAACGTCAATGAGGTGATCGAGGAGCAACCGTCGAACGCATAGGTGTCGATGCTGGTCACGGAATCGGGAATGATCACGGATGTCACGGAAAAGCCTGCTGCGTTACTGAACGCGTAGGCACCGATTCCGGTCACCACGTATCCACCCACAGAGGAGGGGATGGTGATCGCACCACCGGTACCAGTGTATGCGGAAATGACGGCGGAGCCATTGACTATCGAATAGGTATAGTCCCCCGCCTGCCCTGCGGAAACCGGGCTTGGAGAAACGACAAAGAACGCTCCAGTCAAGATCATTGTCACTATCATCATGGACCTTAGACGAGTTCCCATTTTCTTATCCATATTAATTCCTCACCAGAAATTCATTTAGTATCGGCTACTAGTGATGCAAAAACGATTGGAAAATTACGACTTAAGGATATGTCAGTAATTTACACGACTCGGATTGGAATAAAACTCACTTCCAGAATTGAAAAATCCAGAGAAATATATCTTGAAGTACAAGGCAATTCGAGGCCATGGAGCGGCAGTATCCTTCTGGAAATGGTCTAAGGGCTCCGGTATGGAAGTGAAAACTCACGACCGCCATGAACTGACCTGACGTAACGGTACAGAACATATCCACCCGAGCCGTAATGTCTCGAAAGGACTGGCATTTGTTCTATTTATTACATATTAAGATGATTATTAACCCTCCTCCCAGCTGGTCCATTCGGTCAACTTTAGGGGGAGACCAATGTTCAATCTCGAAGGAAGAAGCAAAAGGAAAATGAACCGAATGGTAACAGTGATGGTGGTCGCAATGTTACTTGGCGCAGCACTTTTCATGATGCTGGTGCCGACATCGACCGCAGCGAACAAGGGTAATGACCAGAAGAACGTCATCATGATGATCCCGGATGGATGTGGATCTCAGGAAACGACCTTGGCTAGATGGTACAACGGCGGAAGCCTTGCTCTGGATTCCATGCCTTCCGGGCTAATCCGGACCTATGGCGCTGATTCGATCATAACCGATTCCGCCCCAGCAGCGACCGCGTTTGCTACTGGCTACAAGACAGATGATAAATACGTCGGGGTCTTGCCGGGCACGGTCACGGTCTCTGGAGTGGCCGTTCCACTGGCTGGTATGAGCTATTCTCCAGTGGCCTCGGTGCTCGAGGCCGCGAAGGCGAAAGGCATGTCGGTCGGTCTGATCGCCACTTCGAACATCCAGCATGCGACACCTGCCGGGTTCTCGGCCCATTGGCCGGCCAGGTCTGATTACAACACGATAGCAGAGCAACAGGTCTACGAGGACATCGACGTCGTCTTCGGTGGCGGATCGCAATATTTGCTGCCGAAAAGCGACGGCGGTGTGAGGACCGACGGGGAAAACCTGATCAATGTTCTCGAGTCCCGTGGTTATTCATACGTCGATACGAAGACCGAGATGGCCTCGCTCAACACAAACCAGGTGAACAAGGTCTGGGGGCTCTTCGCAGCCGATGCGATGGCCAAGGACATCGATCGCTCGCTCCCACAATTCCAGAACGAGCCTTCCCTGGCGGAAATGGCCCAGAAGGCAATCGATATCCTCTCAAAGAATCCGAAGGGATTCTTCCTGATGGTCGAGGGCAGCCAGGTCGATTGGTCGTCCCATGCTAATGACCCGGTCGGTGTCGTGACCGAGGTCATCGCATTCGACCACGCGGTGAGCGTTGCCAAGAATTTCGCGGAAAAGAACAGGAACACTCTGATCCTGGCATTCACGGACCATGAGACCGGCGGAATGAGCATCGGAAGTATCCAAACCGACTCGACCTACTCCAGCCTGCCATTGACCCAAGTGCTGACTCCGACGTTCATGAGCGCGAAACTGACCGGTGCCGGGCTCTATTATGCCCTGCCTGAGAATCCGACCGATCAGCAGGTTAGGGATATCGTCAAATCGAATTACGGCATCAGCGATCTGACCGATGCCGAGGTTTCGGCGATAAAGACCTCCAGGGCCAGCACCACTGATTCGATGGACTACGTAGTAGGTCCGATGATCAGCAAGCGGTGCGATATCGGGTGGACCACGGTCGGGCATACTGGCATGGATGTCACCCTATATTCCTATGGAAAGAACAGACCAGTCGGACTGTTCGAGAACACTCAGCTGGCCCAGATCGCCGCCGACGCCATGGGGGTAAGCTTGGAATGCACGACAAAGAACCTGTTCGTCGATGCCAACGCCACGTTCACGAAGATGGGGGCAACCGTATCCAAGGATAACAGCGATCCAACCAACCCGGTCTTGGTCGTGGAAAAGGCCGGCGTAGGCACGATGCGCCTGCCATATGCAAAGGACATCGCCATACTCAATGGCAAGACCTGCCTGATGAACGGTATCACCGTATCATCGTCAAAAACGGACAAGGTGTGGATCTCGATGGAGGCGGTGAATCTGTTCAATGGAAAGAGGATTTCATCCTTCCATGACGCATCAACATCGACGGTTCCATTATCCGCGCTGGTGATGGACTACCATGTCGGGCCGATAGATCTACGGAACATACTGCCATCCCTTTGCTGAATGAGAGCGAGGCAGGAATAATCCGAGCAAGAAATCCAAGAATGGGAAACCTTTTCCTTCCATTTTTTTCCCTGATTCTCTTTAACTTCGTGCGGGAAAAATGGATTTCATTTTAGGATAGTCTGGAAGGGTTCCACCCCTCGATAAGTGTTTTTTAGGTCAAAGGTAACTGTCCAATCAGAACCATACTGAGTGCAAATCTCCACGGGAGATACTCGCGCAGTCATTCTGGAAATATTAGATTCATCCCATCCCGTTTCGATCTTTCAAGGCCGACTTACCCACACAAAACCAAAGAGAAGCTTTTTTCAACCACATGTCGAAGTAAGTGACACAACGGGTCGTCCGACCTTGTGTTCAGGTAGGCATTTCGATGCGCCCCCCAACCGCGCCAATTCAATCTGGCGTGTCGATTACTCCTATGAATGCCCTGCGATCATTTGCGGACAACAACATGTACACCATGCAGATGTAGCTGATCACGAACATCATCATGCTGATCGGCCAGTATGGAGGAGAAGGGGGGTCGATCAAGCTTAGGTATGTAAGGTAGGTCCAGATCGATATGCTGAACATCCAGATGATCAACGCCTTCAGATTCAGATTGCACAGGTCGATCGATTCCGAATGGTCTCTAGACACACTGTTCGGGGTCAGGATCGATCTTCTTGATTTAGAGGTGAGGCGATCGGCCTCTTTCCCACTGATCGTTCCTTTCTGTTGCCTATGATATCTCCTTATCGCCAGATATAAGGCCAGGGATGCGAGATTAATTGCCAACAAAAATATTCCAGTCACGAGGAATGTAAAAAAAGGGACGTGATCGATGAAAAGATCGTCCAGCTTGACATGAGAGGCATTGAGAGTCAACCTGAACGTGAGGTAAAGCAGGAACAATAGACTGTACATCCAGGTGGCGAATGCTACCGCCCTTACAAATTTCAGCCGCATCAAATTCATACGGTTAACCAACTCTTTTTGATAAGCATTTTCTCATCCAACCTTTAATTCGGGCAACGATTCCAATCTTCATTATCTGCCCTATCACAGTCGGTTTTCTCGAAGATGCCTGTTCTTTCTGTCACAGCTATGGTTCTTGCCCGCCGGCCCATGGGTTTACACACCTTTCCTTTTCTTCTTCAGTGCAACGAATGCACCAAGTATAATGACTGCCAGAAGTGCGAAGACCCCAAGGATGATGACCATATTGTTATTATCAGGGGATGTTGCGCTGTCGGAATTCTGAGCAATGGGCGAGATGTTCTGAACCGAGGACCGAGTCCCCACACCACCTGAATTGTGGGCAGCCACAGCAAAGGAATAGCTTTCTCCATTGGTCAAACCGGAGATGGTGGTCGAAGTGGAAGAAATATGACCCACATCAACGCCATTTTGGTAGATTATGTAGTAATCAATGTCCGAACTGCCCGATGGGGCCGTCCATGACAGTGTGACCGTTCCATTTCCGGCCGTAGTGCTCAGACCGATGGGGATTCCCGGTGCCGCGGCGATGGAATTGGGTGTTGCCGCAATCGCCGATGTCTGCTCACCTATTCCAGCCGAATTGTGTGCAGCTACCGTGAAGTTATATGATCGTCCATTCGTAAGACTGGTGATAATGGCCGAGGTCGCCGTTGGATGGGATATATCGATCCCGTCCTGATAGACGATGTAGAAATCGATCGTCGCTCCCCCATTGTTGCTTGGAGCGATCCAGTTCAATATTATCTGAGCCATTCCTGATGTCACATCAAGGCTTGTCGGCACTCCTGGGACCGTGGTTAGGGGATTCGGAGTTGCTGAGACGCCCGGGGTCTGCATTCCTGTTCCGATGGAATTGTGCGCAGCGACATTGAAATCATAGGGTTGTCCATTGGTCAGTCCGTTGATCGTAACGGCAGTGGTCGATGTGTGTTGCACATCGACCCCGTTCTGATAAACGATGAAATAATCTATGGCCGTTCCTCCATTGTCATCCTGCGATGTCCAAGTAAGTGACACCTGACCGTTGCCTGGGGAAACGATCAGACCGGTTGGAACGCCTGGGACCGATGTAGAGGAGGGTGCGGTGGTGACCGTCGCTGACTGCGCCCCCATGCCAGCCGAGTTATGCCCCGCTACAGTGAAACTGTATGAATGGCCACCGGTCAATCCGGTGATGGTCGCCGAGGTAGTGATGAAATAATCCGATCTGGCAACACCGTCGACATAGACCAGATAATAATCTATCGCCGCTCCCCCATCTGAGGATGGAGCTAACCAGTTGATGGTTACCATATCGTTTCCCGGCATTGCCGTCAAGCCGCTCGGTGCTCCCGGGACGGCGGGTAGTGGACTCGGAATTGCTGACACTGCGGGACATTGCGGTCCGCCATTGGCCGAATTGTGCGCGGATATAGTGAAGCCATAGGTCTGTCCATTGGTCAATCCGGTGATCGTAGCAGATGTCGAAGCGACGTGTAACACATCTGTCCCGTTCTGATAAACAACGTAGTAGTCGACATTTGCCCCTCCATTTGATGAGGGTGCAGACCAGCCGAGGATGACCTGGCCATTGCCAGGTATGGCATGGAGATCCTGCGGCGCGGCCGGGGGCCCGATCGGGGTGGCGGCGCTCTCCGAACACCTTGAACCTTCTCCCGCAGAGTTCACTGCACTGACCTGATAATAATATGTCTGGCCATTGGTCAGGCCGGGATCGGTGAATGTCAGTACGGTACCGCTGCTGGTATTTCCTATGTAGGACTCAGCGCCAGACGATGTACCGCGAAAGATCCGATAATCGGTGATCGGGGCACCGCCGTTTGAATATGGTGCGTTCCAGACCAAAGTGGTCGCTACGTCCTGGGCGGTCACTGTCAGGCCTTGGGGCGGGGAGGATGGACGCAGGACATTGATTGTATGGGAAGCAGAAACATTGTAAATGCCTCCGTAGACATCGGTGCCCGACGCGTAGGCGATGTTGGTGATGTTCTCGTATGAAGGGATGGCGCCCGGATAGGACCATTGTGACGCTCCCCCAGGCGTTACATCTCCTAAGTTCCACGCCTTGTTTAGAATGGGATCGATGACCATCGCGTTCAGTAATGTGGTCCTGCCATCGTTCCGTACCAGGAACGACCATGTTATGTCATCTCCATTCAATGCCTGCGACGGACCGCTGATTTCGAGATGCAGACCGATGCATGAGGTCAGAGGAAGACGGTCCGCCGCACCAGTGCCGCCGTCGATCAGATACTGGTTATCGACAATGCCATCCTTGTTGGCGTCGGGTGCGATCCAATCGCTCCAGAAGTTACCGAATGAAGAGGAGTTCCAAAGACCTGCCCCATCCGTATAGGCCTGGATATGCGAACGGTTATACACGGACAGCGCTCCATTGTTGTTGAGCAACTCGTTACCATAAATGCCATTGTTGCTCGAGGAATATTGGGAGATGCCATATTGGGAGTTGCTGTTGACGATATTGTATGCTATGCTGTTGTTGGTCGCGGAGGACATCGAGATACCGGTGTAGCTGTTGTCCTCACAGATGTTGCGAATGACGGTGTTATAGCTGCTCGTGTCGAACAGGCGGATCCCATGCTGGGCATTTCCAGAGAGGGTGTTGTTCGATATGACATTGTGGTCGCTTGATTGGATCTGAAGACCGCAGCCGCCGCTGCCGCTAGACGTGTTATTCGATATCACATTGTTGTTCGAATTGGACAGCCAGTTGCTACAGTGCAGAGAGCCGGTGCAGGAGTTGTTCTGAATGATGTTATTGTTCGAGTCCTGCAGGAACATTGCGTGACGGCCCGTGGCGGTGCATACGTTGAATTCTATGACATTGCCGTTTGAGATGACCGTATGTATGCCATAGTCTGCATTCCCATTGCAAATGTTCCTCGATACAATGACATGGCTTGAGGCGATCAGTTCTATGCCAGCACTGTTACCGTGCAAGCGACACTCACTGATGACCAGATACTTGGTGGTGTTGCCGATGTAAATGCATGTTCCGCCGCTTCCAGTAATGTCATATCCCTTTATGACGTAAGGATCGTTAAGGGTCCCGTTCCCAGTGCAGCCGCCTGATAATCTCAGTTCTGCTAGGTCGGAGTTGCTGTTAATGTGGATGGGCGAATGTGACGTGTACGTCGGTCCACTGGCCTGCACTGAGCCGATCGCCCCGGATGAAGCGAAGATCGAAACGATCAATGATATCGTCATCAGCACCAGGAGTGCTCTGCCTTTCACCTCATCCATGTCTCTTCCCCCTTCTGTCATCGATATGCCTCCTACCACAATTGAAGGGATGTCTCCAGGTTTATTCTATCTTGTTTTACTTTCCTCCTTACTACAAAGACAGTAACGGTCGCCATTATAATTGACATACTTCTATTAAAAAAATGATCACCCTGACGTTCACTGTCCTTCAACCAAGTAAATTTTGATCGAGCTAGGAAATAAGGCTCGCATCAGGCTGTTGAGAAAAGGCATAGGCGGCCAATGACCTTACTATGTCTTGGATCTCCCACAATAGATTGAAGATCCCAGTGTATTCACTCCGGTCTCGTCCATGGAGAGATGGACGATTCCGACCGGGAACATCGACCAACGGTATCCGTCGGAGATGTCGCTGCAGACGTTCGGTCGACTACGTCAAAGATCGATCACCAACGAGTCGCCGGGTACTTTCGGGAAATGCGTCTCGTAATTGTAGTTATATTTTAGGTCGGAATCGTCCCAGACGGACACGCTCGGCTTTTGGTAGTTGAAGCACAGCTCAGCTTTTTCATAACTGTCATTGCCAAATTCACGGGTCCCGTATTTGAGGATCCGGGCAATTGCCTCCTGGTCGGGATGATGGTAATAGCTTCCGTCTGTCGAAATCAGATACCTGCGGCAATCCAAGAGCTGAAGAAGCTCGCTATTTATGTTGTTCTTGCTACCATGATGAGGGATCTTGAATCCGTCCAAGGCAAGCTTGGACAGGTTTCGATCTTCTAAGAGCTGACGAATCCCTGCAGCAAGGACGGAAGGGTGCGCGTCGCCTGTAAAAAGCGCCGATTTGCCTTCGTACTCGGCCAAGAATGCTATGCTGCTGCCATTTGGTGTAGCGTTATCTTCCTTGAACTCCGAGTCAGCCAATTGATCGATGTCCAATCCAAGCCATCCGTCAGGGATTGGTTCTGGTTTAAGGCGGGCATTATGGTCCAGCCGTTCCAGGATCGCCTCCGGGTCGTCCGTGTCCAGGTTCTCTTTCTCGAGCACCTCGTCCCATTCGTCATGCAGTTTGACCAATTCCTCCGCCGTTGGCGAAAGGATGGTCAATTTCATTCCTCCATCCAGCTCCTTCTCGACAACACCTTCCGAATTGCGAACGATGGCGTGCCCATCGAATTTGTCGTTCCATGGTATATCGTATTTCTCGATGAGTTTGCCCAGGAACTCTCCTTCCTGAACCCCTAACCAGCCTGGCTCCAGTTGCCTGCGTCCGTTGAACCAGAAATCCTTGATCGGCAGCATGTTCGGTGCGCTGCCCATCCACTTCACCAGGGCTTCTATGTGATCGCCGTCGATGTGGGTAACGACCATCAGATCTAGCTCGACCTCTTTCTTTGACAATTCGATCATGCACTTGGTCAGTGTCTCGCGTTTACCGAGCTTCTTTTTGTCCTTATCTGCATAGAAATAATATGGTCCTCCATCGATCAGTATATAATGTATTGCATCTGGCTTGCCATAGCTGATCAACAGGCAGTCTCCTTGCGCCGCGGGTAGCATCTCAATTCGGAACATTTCATCCCCCCTTGGTCAGTGTCCAATCTGCATCTCCATCTGCCACAAGTGTGAGCACTTCGGCATAACCAGCGGCCATGGCGACACGTCGTGCATGCAGCAAAGCATCTCCAAAGCTCTGCCCCAACCCCGCAGATTCCTTAAATTGCTTGATCAGGATTTCTGCTATCGGCACTGCACGTGATTCATGGATGGGAGAGAGCGTTGTTACCGTAACGGCCGCTCCAGCTTTTGAGAAGGCCGCGGCAAAGCCTTGATAAGGTGTGTCTGGCAGAGATGTTAGGCAACCGATCAGAAGCACGAGCGGCCAGACCTGCGGTGAGACGTGCACGAACGTCTCAGTGATGCATGCGTTTTCTAAGAAGGTCTCCCCAATTTCTAGTGAGTGGCCCCCTTTGCTGTCCTGATTATGGGGGATTAGGATGAGGATGGTCGGAGACAGTTTTATCTTCGTCTTCCATTCATCCCAATCCTGCGCAAACTCAAGCTTGCCTGGGAAAAGGGTTTGTAACGTTTTGGTCAATCTTTCCCTGCCATCTGTAGTTATTTTATTGCTGATGGCAAATAGACTAGACTTGAACGGATCGATCTTCTTGGCACTACCTATTGGTCTATCATAAATCTTATAGTCAATGCCTTTCAGCTCATTCATGTGCGTGGAATTGATGGCATGACGCTCGATAACACAGCGCATACCCAGGAAACCCAATGGACATATCGTTTCTGCGGCACCCTCTAGATTCAGCCCTTCGCATGAGCTGCATTTGCCATTCAATATGGCTTGCTCAGAGTTTGGACAGAGTTTCGCCTTCGTGTTAGGGGCTGGATAGACATAGACCAATTCAAGCGGGAAGACATCTCTCACGGCTGAGACGAGCTGAAGCCTTTTTGCATCCCGCAGGTTCAGCAAGGCCTCGTCCCCTGTTCCGATTTGTTCTTGGATGGAGGTATATATCTCGCTGCCTTGTCTTGCCAGTATTCCCAAGGCGTCCTTCCTGGCTTCAAGCGTATCATCTGGCCCAGGTATCCCGGCTTCTTTAAGTGTGGCAATTATTTGCTGGATACTTGTCTGCAAACCTTCGATTTTCCTCATGCTTGCCTGATTTCCGAAGGACATCAGTCCTGGACCGTTTGAGGGGTCGGTTTCACTGAATAGGGCCAGATCAAACTTCTGAAGCCCAGCGATATCTTTCAAGCCCCTCACATCAACCGACTCAAATCTGATCTGGTCATCCTCATCCGCCATGGCAATGTCTGAGAGCACCTTGCCTTTGAGGAAGAGCATTTGCAGAATGTTATTCTGATACAACACTGCCACATTTCCCTTGAAATCAGGCTGGTCAGCGCGCGGAACGAAAGAGAACTCACACTTGCTCATGGT
Organism: Methanomassiliicoccales archaeon; assembly: GCA_036504055.1. Taxonomy (NCBI): domain Archaea; kingdom Methanobacteriati; phylum Thermoplasmatota; class Thermoplasmata; order Methanomassiliicoccales; species Methanomassiliicoccales archaeon. The sequence continues at coordinate 22,553 of DASXVU010000014.1, forward strand.
CTGGCCGGGCAACTGATCCTTGAAGACGGTCAGCTTTCCATTCTGCCTTTTCGGAACGTGGTTGATCTCCCAAAAATAGACATCCAGGTCCCAGCTCGGCATATCGGGTAACACAGAGAGGTCGATCTTCGTAGATGCTGCGATAGTTCCCTCCTCAAGTTTCCCGATCCAAATCCTCAAGAGGTTCTCTATTCCAGCCTGGAAGACCTGTTTCAGCTTCTTAGGGTGGTCCTTATCGCTATTGTCATAGACCAAAGCCTGAACGTGGCGCTCATACACGGCAGACGATTCTTCGGAAAGAACTGTTGTTTTCAAGCCGCTATGTGCTTCTCCAGATTCCGTAGAATAGTCAACGGGTCCAGTCTCCTCGACTGGGATCATTTCCATTTTTTCACTTTTTTCAGGAATCGCCATGGGGCCGGCAGGTTTTGCCCGAGCAAAGATATACTCTCGATCGTCCTTCACATTTTTCGAGTCCACATCCATGGCCTTTATGGCCTCTTGTGGGTGTGCTTCCGATCTCAACGAATAATCAATGCCTTTCGGAGCAGCTTTTTCAGGTTTCGCTCGTAGGCCGCCCTCATCCGTTTTTCCGCCTCCATTCTTCCCCGAGACTATATCGTCCCATTTGGAGCGTAGCTTCTTCCAGTCCCAACCTTCGACTGCTCTGTCGGCGAGGCCCGGGCCCTCTGCCGCCTTCGCAGCATAAACCCCGAGCGGGTAGGACTCTACGAATGACCTGTTCACTGCACCGCCGGCGCAGATGAATGGTATCTCTATGCCCTTCTCGATCAGTCTCTCAGCGACCTTCGGGAATGCGGACATGGTGGTGGTCATGAGTGCGGTTCCGGTTACTAGGTCCGGCTTGCTCTCCTCGACCTGCTTCACAACGTCA